>JAIFLB010000035.1:0-9850 GCA_020049245.1 Betaproteobacteria bacterium
TAAGGCGAGAGTTTTTCTGCGTCGGGCTTGTGCGGCGCCAGCACGAAACCGGCCACCATAGGCCCGATACCAACCGCCAGGCCCACCAGAATAAACATCAGAACCGGAAAATAATTTTCGAGCATGTAGTTCCCGAAATGCATGCGGCAGTCATGCCAAAGAGGCGGCGAGTCTAGGCTTTCGGGAACCTTACGTCAAGGCGACAAAAAACAAAAAACCCATTGATATCAATGGGTTATTAATTTGAAGCCGGGGGATATAAAGAAATTCGATGGTGCCGGCGGGGAGACTCGAACTCCCACGACTTTCGTCACAGCCACCTCAAGGCTGCGTGTCTACCAATTCCACCACGTCGGCATTTACGACACGTCCAAAAACACAGGACATGTTTACAACAAACTCGATTATTTCGGGATAGCACCCGATTTATCCGCCGCACCATTCAACGGCGCCGTCGGCACAGCGGGCTGCGGCGCTACCGGCTGCTGTACCACCGGCTGGATCGCAGGCTCGTTTTTCTGGCTGGAGAAATAGGTCAGGCCCAGGCTGGTGATGAAAAACAGCGTGGCCAGCACCGCAGTGGCACGCGACATGAAGTTCGCCGAACCACTGGCGCCGAACAAACTGCCGGAAGAACCACTGCCAAACGCCGCGCCCATATCGGCGCCTTTGCCATGCTGCAACAACACCAGTCCAACCACGGCCGATGCCACCAAGATATGTACGATCCAGACCAGAAATTCCATCTTGCTTCCTATGCCGCGCGACAGATTGCGAGAAAGTCTTCCGCAACCAGAGCCGCACCGCCAATCAGGCCGCCGTCGATATCCGGCTGGCCAAGTAATTCAACTGCGTTGGCCGCCTTCATGCTGCCGCCATATTGAATGATCAAGCCTTCCGCAACGCCGGCATCCTGCGCACGCACCTTGGCGCGGATGAACGCATGCACTGCCTGCGCCTGTTCCGGGCTGGCCGTCTTGCCGGTGCCAATCGCCCAGACCGGCTCATACGCCACTACCGCCTTGGCCAGCGCGGCAACGCCGCACTTGTTGATCACCGCATCCATCTGGCGTGCAACGACGCTTTCGGTGATGCCGCCTTCGCGCTCTTCCAGCGTTTCACCCACGCAGAGAATCGGGGTCAGCCCGGCAGCTTGTGCAGCAGCGAATTTCTCCGCGACCAGCGCATCACTTTCGCCATAAATGGCACGACGTTCGGAGTGGCCGACGATAACGTAAGCGCAACCAAAGTCTTTCAGCATGCTGGCCGACACTTCGCCGGTAAACGCGCCCTTGGCCTGCTGGCTCATGTTCTGCGCGCCCCAGGCGATGGCGCTGCCATTCAGCTTGGCCTGCACCTGAGACAGATAGGGAAACGGCACACAAACCGCCACGCCAGCCTTGACGTTGCCCATGCCAGCCAGCAAGCCGGATAGCAGTGCTTCATTTTCAGCCAGACTGCCGTGCATCTTCCAATTGCCGGCGACGAGTTTGCGACGCATTGGGTTTCCCCCTTGATAAAAGGCCGTGGATATTAAGTGGGAACCGCGCTGGGGTCAATCAAGAACGCTTGGATTGAATAGCCGTTTCTGAACCGGCTTCAGCCAGGCTTCAACCAGTTTTGGACGGTTTGCGCCACCCAATCGCCCGCATCCAGCGGCAGATCATGTCCGGCATCGGGATGCAGGGAAAAATCCGCATTCCAGGCACGTGCCAGCCGGCGAGAACAATCCGGATGCACCATGCGATCGCCGGCGCCCGCCAAAAACAAAAGTGGTACCAACGGTTTTTCCTGCACCTTGAAACGTGCTGCGGCAACCAGCTGACGCAACGCGCCGATGCGTGAAACCGGGCATTCCCGCGCATAGGCCACCCAGTTCGGCAGCACAGTCTGCAACTCCGCCGCGCGCGCACTCGTGAGTTGCAGGATGACACGTTCCCGCGCCAGGCCGCGTGCCGGAATCAGCCGGAACAAGGCCGGCCAGCCGCGTGGCCGAAGGCGATCGAAAAATGGGCTGTAAGGCCGCAGGCTTGTGCTCATCAATACGGCTGCGCTGCATTCCTCCGGATAGCGCAACGCCCACGCCACGGCAACCATGCCACCCAACGACAACGCCAGCAGATGATATGGCGGCGCCTTGCCTTGATCGCGCAACTGCTTCCGACAGGATTCCATCATCTCTGCCACGCTCAGCGGGCTGGACAATGCATGCAAGCGGCCATTGCCGGGAAGATCAGGCGTCAGAATCTCCATCTCGACCGCTTCACCATTGAACGCAGCGCGGAAACGGTTGGGGAAATCGCCCCAATGCCGCGCCTCGCGGGTCAAGCCTCGCAGGAAAACCCAGGTTGTCATGAATGCGCCTTCCAGCCATACCACTCAATCAGCGCCATTTTCTTGTGGCGAAGTCGATTACTGCCATGCGGTAGCCAGTGATCGCCGCCGCACATCGCGCGCGCAAGAAAATCCAGCCACAGCAGATGCTGACGCAGGATGCGATGCAGACGATGACCGGGACGCGGGTTGAACAAACCCTGGCGGGAAAACAATTGGGTCGGGTTCTTCTTCACCCACAGCCAGGAGCCCATTTCCAGCGTCAGCGGCAAAAACACCCGCTCGGGCCCGGCTGCGGTGCGTGCGTTGAGGTAGAAATGATCCCAAAGATCGCCGTGCGCCAGATACTGCCGGCTTTGCGGCTCCACAACATAGTTGTGGTTCGGGTAGGTTTGCTCGAACAACTCCTTCAGCGCGTGGACTTCCGGCATGTTGGGAAATGGTTTTGCCGTATGCGCATAGGGAAACCAGATGCGATCACGCACGCCAAAACCGGAATGGCAATCCAGCGCAAGGCTAAAGCGACGGTGCGTCAACTCTTCCTCCACCACCCGCGACAACAACTGGCTTTCTGGCTGCATCGGCGCATCAGGCAAACCGCGATACCAGGGCAGGTTCGGACTGAAGCGCTGGCCGCCGAGAAAAAAAGGCACCTTCTCTTGCGCATCGAGCGGCGCGTTGCGCATCAGATCGACACCCGCCGGATTGCATCTTGTATTGAGAAACATGCCGCCGGGATTGGCCAACGGCACAAACACCATGCGCAACATCTCAAGTTGACGATGCAGCAGGGGATCCCATTTCAGTCGATTGATCAGCCCACGCAGATAGACCAGCAACACCCGAGTGCCGATCCGTTCAAGCCCATGCACGCCGCCGAAATAACCGATTGCCGGCAGCGAGGGATCCGGATTTCCCAGTGTCAGAACATGGATAGGCAACGATTTTCCATTGACCTCGACCGTATGCCCAATATTCACCGTCAAAGACGAAGGTGCTTCATCAAGCAAGTGATTGAGTTCAACGAGTTCGGGTAAATGG
The DNA here is from genome assembly GCA_020049245.1 of Betaproteobacteria bacterium. Taxonomy (GTDB): domain Bacteria; phylum Pseudomonadota; class Gammaproteobacteria; order Burkholderiales; family Thiobacillaceae; genus PFJX01. Next base: position 3,376 of record JAIFLB010000035.1, read on the forward strand.
TGTTGCATCAGATAAGACAATGGGTAAGCAAATCGACTGATTGATTCAGTTCATTATCCTTGCATGATAAACGTCATCGCGTTGTAAACCTTTCCGTCCATGATGCTTCTACGCATACCGACCCAACCAACCTGTCAGCCAGCAACATCGATCCGGACGACATCGGATACAACGACTCCGCAAATCCCACGTTCGAATCCATTCTGGCTGTCCGTCTAAGCCGCCGAAATTTCCTGCTTGGCAGTGCCAGCTCCAGCGCCATGGCCATCTTCGGCGGCGTCTCGCTGACCGCGCTGGCTGGATACGATAGTGAAGAAGCGGTTGCCGCAACGCTCGCCCCCGCAGAAAGGAAACTCGGCTTCAAGGCCGTGGCAAAGACGATTGCCGACGTCGTCTCGGTTCCCGAAGGCTACAACTACTCCGTGATCTGCGCCCTGGGCGACCCGCTGCGCGCCGCCACCGCCGCCTACAAAAATGACGGCACCGATGACGATTACGAAAACCGCTTCGGCGACCATCACGACGGCATGGAGTACTTCGGCTTGTCCACCACCGGCACGCCCGACCCCGCCAGCAACGACCGCGCGCTGATCGGCATGAACCATGAAGCGACGACCAATAACGAATTCTCGTCCTGCTTCCTGCACGCCAACGGCGGCACCAACACGTTGCCGCGCCCAACCGCTGAGTTGGACAAGGAAATGGCCATCCACGGTATCGCTGTTTTCGAAATCAAAAAGACCGCCGGCGAGTTCGGCTATGTAAAGAACTCAGACTTCAACTTCCGTATTCACCCGAACACGCCGGTAGAAATCCATGGCCCGGCACGCGGCAACGCCCTGCTGGTCACCCAGTATTCGCCGACAGCCGAAATGACGCGCGGCACCCTCAACAACTGCGGCACCGGCCGCACACCCTGGGGCACGCTGTTGACTGGTGAAGAAAACTGGGCGGGGTACTTCACCCGCGTCAGCAGTGACAATGCGGTGCGAAACGACAAGAGCGTGACTTCGCTGAACCGATATGGCCGCCTGGCAGGTTTGAAGAGTCGCCACGGTTGGGAAGGCGACACGACCAACGCCGCACGCGACAGCAAATATCGTCGCTGGGAGATCAGCCAGACCGGCGCTACCGCTGCCGACGACTACCGCAACGAACTGAACTGCGTCGGTTACATCGTGGAAGTCGACCCCTACGACAAGACCAGGACGGCGCGCAAACGGACCGCGATGGGCCGTTTCGCGCATGAAGCTGCGGCCTTCTCCACGGCCACCGTCGGCAAGCCCCTGGCGGTCTATCAGGGTGACGACGCGCGCAGCGAATACATCTACAAGTGGGTCTCCGAAGAAAAATGGAGTGCCGCCGATGCCACCGCCAGCGATCGTCTGGCAGTGGGCGACAAGTATCTGGATAACGGCAAGCTGTATGTCGCCAAATTCAATGCCGACGGCACCGGCAACTGGATCGAACTCGCCTTCAGCAACCCGGCCATAGCGGGCTATGCTGCTTATCGCTTCGCCGATCAGGCCGATGTCTGCGTCAACTCGCGTCTGGCGGGCGACGCGGTAGGTGCCACCAAGATGGACCGTCCCGAGTGGAGCGCGGTCAACCCGGCCAACGGCGAAATCTATTTCACCCTCACCAACAACACCAACCGCGTCGCCGCAGCCAGCACCACTGCCAGCGTCACCTCCAATGCCGACACCAGCAAGCACAAACATCAAGCCGATGCTGCCAACCCGCGTGTCTATTCCGACGTCCATGGCACCAGCAAGAAAACCAGCAGCGGCAACGTCAACGGCCACATCATCCGGATCAAGGAAGGCGCCGGCGATTCCGCCGCCATCACCTTCAACTGGGACGTTTACCTGTTCGGCGCCGAATCGACGGCGGCTTCCACCATCAACCTGTCCAACCTTACCGCCGATCAGGACTTCTCCAGCCCGGACGGCCTGGTGTTCTCGCCTTCCACCGGCATCTGCTGGATCCAGACCGACGATGGCGCCTATACCGACGTCACCAACTGCATGATGCTGGCGGCCCTGCCTGGACAAGTCGGCGATGGTGGCGACGTCGAGGTTGCCGGCACCAAAGTGGTCACCAAGCGCGGCAAACTGCCGACTGCGGATACGCTAAAGCGCTTCCTGGTGGGCCCAGTCGACTGCGAAATCACCGGCGTATGCGAAAGCCCGGATGGCAAGGCCATGTTCGTCAATATCCAGCACCCGGGCGAAAACACGAATACCGCCGACGTGGCCGATCCGACCAAGTACACCAGCAAGTGGCCCAGCAATGCAGGCTATGGCGCTGGCCAACGTCCGCGCTCCGCCACCATTGTCATCACCAGGAACGACGGCGGAAAGATCGGTTACTGATTCCGCCTAAGCGGTTCTTCAACCGAGTCCGCTTAGGCAGACCCGGTTTTTTCGTCCTTTGTTGCGCGCTTATTCAGGCAGGGGCGAAGGGCGTAGGTTGGGCAAAGCGAAGCGTGCCCAACATTGAGGCGGATCGTTGGGCACGCTTCGCTTTACCCAACCTACAGGGCTGCCCAGCTTGCTGCGTGAGCGCCATGCCCATCCAGCAACCACGCCGCAAAGTCCGCTGCCGGCATTGGCCGCGCCAGCAAATACCCTTGCAGTTCATCGCATTGGCATTCGCGCACCAGTTCGAGTTCGGCCTGGGTTTCGACCCCTTCGGCGATGACCTGGAGCGACAGGCTTTTGGCCAGGGCGACGATGGAACGCACAATCGACTGGTTGATCGGCATCCGATCCAGATCGCGAATGAAGGATTGATCGATTTTCAGGCGTTCGATCGGGTAGCGGTTGAGATAGCCAAGGCTGGAAAAACCGGTGCCGAAGTCGTCAAGTGAGAGATGCACGCCCAATGCTTTCAGCTCACCCAGCATGTCCAGCACCAACGAGGCATCATGCATGATGATGCTCTCGGTCAATTCGAATTCGAGTACGGAGGGATCGACACCGGTTTCGTTGAGCAAACGGGTGACCCGCTGCAGGAAATCGGGTTGCCGGAATTGCAGCGAGGAGATATTCACCGCCAGCCGCAACGACGGCATGCCTTGTTGCTGCCAGGCGCGGTGCTGGCGACAGGCCTCGGCCAGCACCCAATCGCCGATCGGCACAATCAGACCGCTCTCCTCGGCGAGGCCGATAAAGTTGCCCGGGCTGAGCAAGCCTCGGCGCGGGTGATTCCAGCGGATCAGGGCTTCCACCCCGACCACGCGCTGCTTCACGAAATCAAACTGGGGTTGATAGAAAAGCACGAATTCATCATTGGCGAGCGCCTGTTTCAACTCTGCTTCCAGCGAAGAACGTTCCGAGCTGAATGAAGTCGTCGACTCGGAAAACAGCCGGAAACCGTTGCGGCCGCTGACCTTCACCTCATACATCGCGGCATCCGCCTTGCTGAGCAGAATATCAACCTGGCTGTCGTCACGCGGGTAGATGGCGATGCCGATGCTGATGCTGATGCTCAACTCGCGATCCAGAATCAGAAACGGCTGTTGAATTGTTTCAAGTAACCGCCGCGCCAGCGCCTCGGCGTCTTCAGCGGTCTGGATGAACTCCATCAGGATGGCGAATTCGTCGCCGCCCAGGCGCACCACGGTATCGCAATCGCGGGCGCAGCCAACCAGGCGGCCGGCGATCGCCTTCAACAGCGCATCGCCGAAGCGATGGCCAAGCGAGTCGTTGATCTGCTTGAAACGATCGACATCGATGAACAACAGCGCCACTTCCCGGCCATTGCGCAGGGCTTCCCGACAAGCCTGGTTGAGCCGGTCGGAAAACAGCATGCGGTTGGGGATTTTGGTCAGCGCGTCGTAATGCGCCAGGTAATACAGTTCGGCCTGCTTGCGCTGGGTGATTTCATGCAGCAGATCATGACCATGCACCACGCCGGCGTAACGCTCCTCACGGGTAATGACGATGCCGTTGACCATGTGTCGCATGTCTGAATCGATAATCATGCGGGCAACATCATCGATCGAAGTCGCAATATCGACCACGATCGGCGTGGCAATCGGGAAGGTGCCCAGCATCGCATCCCGATGCTCATTCTGTATCTGCGACAGGCTGCGTTTGCCGAACACTTCCTTGCTGAAGGGCCGTGCAAAGAATTCCATGTATTGATGCCGATCGATGATTGCGACCGGCTTGCCTTGCAGGTCGACTACAGGCAAGGACAGCAGATCCGCCTCTTCATGGAAGCGCGGCAGGATGTCGTAACAGGATGCGCTGGCCGGAGCCGGTTCAATCTGCCGCAGCAACTGCGCCACGCTGGGGCATGCCAGCCCGCCGTCTTCAGTCAGGCTGAGCGAAGCAATCGACGAAAAATCCGGTGCCCTGGCGTGGAGTTTGGTTTGCATGATTCTTGCCGCGTCAGTTGGACGCGTCCGAGTTCGGAGCCCTCATTACGTAACCATCGTTAGGGCGAATAACCCATTGGTGAGCGCCTTCAATGACCCAATCTCCTGGCGGCGGGAGGCCTCGCTAAGGTAAGCAACGCCTGTTATCCGAACACGACAAAACGATGAACAGTAGATGACCATTTGTCTGACTATTTGTCTGACTATTCGTCGCGCAGCCACAGTGACTCACCCGGTAGACAAGTCCAGGGCATGCCGGACACAGTCGCCAAAGATGTGCGGGGTCGGCGAGATGACGGCCTCGGGAATGGAGAATTTGCGCGTCAGGCGCACAAAATCTTCAAAACCATAGGAAACGATGAACGGGTGCATGCCGGCGGATTGCGCCGCGACATAGTCCTTGTGCTCGTCGCCACAGGCATAAGCACGCGCCGGGTTGATGTCATAACGTTCGCGCGCAGCTTTGAAATAGGGCGCTTTTTCCTGGCGCAAAGGCACGTAATGCAGGAAATCGAGTTCCCGGATATCCAGATCATGCCGCGCGAACAATTTCCCCAGCGTCACTTCCGGTTCATGCGTCACATTGCGCGTAACCATGCCAACGCGGATGCCGGGCGCCGCCAGCAATTCACGGATCAACTCGGCCATACCCGGATACAGGCTGGCTTCCTCGCGATAGATCTCGGTCAATGTCACCAGCAGTTCCTTGCGGCCCTGCTTGCCGAAGTGCTTGGTCAGATTGCGCGGAAACTCCTTCAACCCGCCCAGATACTTGAACAGGTTGCGACGCTTCTGGAAACGATCCAGATCGCCCAGGTCCATGCCATGGCGGGAAAATGCGGTGCCAATCGCCGTGAACGCGTCGATCACGGTGCCATCGGCGTCAATGATGATCAGACGATCGCGGCTTTTGTACATGCGGCATCCGGGTCCATGAATTAAGGTTTAACGCCGACAAACAGGTAATACGGCGCGCGCAATCCAGGCAGATAAGGTACAGCGGCGCGGCATTCGCGAGTCAATGAATCTGGAAAGGCGGCTTGCAACGCTGGCAGATGCTCACCCGAGAGCGCAACCCCATCATGCCCGAACCAGGCTTGCCAGAAACGATTGCCCAGGCGGCTGCCACTTTCGGGCAGATGAAAATCGACCAGCCCGAGACGGCCGCCCGGCGCCAGCATGGCGTAGGCGTTGGCAAGAACGGCCGACCAGTCCGGCATCATGGTCAAGGCGTAGGAAAGAAAAACCCGGTCGACCGGCACCGCCGGCCGCCAGAGGGTGGCGTCCGCTTCAATGACTTCAACGTTGGACATGCCCCGCACCCGTTGCCGCGCCACTGCCAGCAATGCCGGGCACAGATCGACCAACTGGATGCTGGTCAGCGTAGCGACAGGCCTGACCTGCTCGATGGCCGCCAGATTGCGGCCGGTACCGCAGCCGAGTTCGACGACGCGGGCGGCGGCGGGAATTTCCAGCGCTTCGATCAGCGCATCACGCCCGTGCAGCAGCCGGGTGCGAAAGGCGTCGTAACGTTCAGCCTGCGGCGCGTAGAAACCTTCCAGACGTTCGGCGTGACTGCCGTTGCGCGGCAAGCCACGCAGCATGCGCAGCAAAATGCCGGCATCGGCGGCAAAATCAGCCAGGGACATCGGCCACCATGAAACCGGCGTAGGTATGTACACGATCCTGCTGTTGCAAACGGGCCGCCAATTCACGATTGATGTTCAGCGTGTCGTCGAGCCGGCGACGTTCATGGCCGACTTTCACCCAGCGCAGAAAATCAGGATCGGCATGCGCGCTGCGCAGCAGGATGCGGGCGCCACCGCGCGCGCGATTCAGGATGGCATTCCACTCCTCAACCAGCGCGCTGGGGTGATAGCTGCTCATCCAATCCATGTGATCGAGCAGAACAAAACGCGAGATCGGCTTTTTCGTCGCGTGCAGAAACTCTGTCACCGTGCAGGTGTGCGTCTGGATGCGGTCGACCAGACCCGCTTTCAACGCCTGAAAATTGTCCGGCTTGAGGTATTCGGGGCAGCATTCCCGCGTGTAACGGCCATTCACATAGACACGCCAGAAATAGTTGTC
>JAIFLB010000035.1:9891-11907 GCA_020049245.1 Betaproteobacteria bacterium
GGATGCGGTACGCCAAGCAGACTCAGGGTGAGCTGGCGACCGAGCACCCAGCGCATCGCCGGCGTCCACATCGCGGCCGCGATGCGTTCATCGTAAATGCGACGCTGCTCGGATAAGTCGGCCGCCGCGAACAGATCCTGCACATCCGCAGCCAGCTTCGGCCGCATCTTGAAATAAGCGCGGAAGCCACGCGCCACCAAGCCGGCAAGCCCATGGTAGTAAAAACTGCCGCGCGGGCTGGTGAACCAGACACCGTGTTTATCCCACCAGGCACGGGCGAAATCGGAAAGCTCATCGCGCAGGCAGGTTCGGTACAACTCGGCAAAGCGCGGGTGATAGCCATCACCAAAAATGGCGAAAAAGTCATCGAATTCGAGCCGCCGAATCGCCGCGATCTTCAATTCCAGCAGCGCGTTCTGACGCGGATTGGCATCCACCGCATGAATCCGCGCTGGCGCATCGAGCGCGTAGTCGAGCGCATTGCAGCCAGCGCTGGAGATGACCATGACGCTATCGTCCGCCCCCAGTTGCAGCGCCTGCCGATCAACCGCAGGGTCTTCCCAGCAGGTGTTGTAAACCAGCGAACGCGCATACAACGCATTGAACACATTCTGGTCGAGGCGATCACGCAGCGTCAGCGGCGTCGGCGCGCTATGGAAACACAAGTCGGGAGCGTTCATGAAAGGCAGATATTTGAGTGGTTTTTGCAAGCGTAAGTCGGTGGCATGACGGTGATATGTCAACTTCATGACGCGTTGGTTACAACCCGGATGACAATTCGGGGCCAGTGGTTCGCATCATTTCGACTGGATTCCTGCTTGTAGCAATCGCCCGCTAACATTGAGCGACATTGATCACCCCGTACCCATCATGCAAAGCGCGCTGCTGATCCTCAATGCCGGCTCCTCCAGTCTGAAGTTCGCCGTTTATGCTGCCGACGCAGCTCCCACCCCGGACGCGGCCTATCGCGGCGTGATCGAGGAAATCGGTGGGGAGGGACGCTTCCGCATCGAGCAACTCGACCAGGGAAGCGTGCTTGATCAAGCGGTCAGCCCGGCAAACCATGCCCAGGCCCTGCAACATGTCCTCACCTGGCTGGCGCAAAGTCACCCCGATCTGACGCTGCGTGCCGCCGGACACCGCGTGGTGCATGGCGGCGCCGCATTCAGCCAGCCCGCATTGGTGGATGACCGGGTGCTCGCCGAGCTGGAAAAGCTGATCCCGCTCAGCCCCCTGCATCAGCCGCACAACCTGGGCGCCATCCGCGCGCTGGCCGAACTGCTTCCCGATTTGCCGCAAGTCGCCTGTTTCGATACCGCTTTTCACCACGCTTTGCCCAACGTGGCAAAACACTTCGCACTGCCGCGCGAGATGGCCGCGCGCGGTGTTCGACGCTACGGCTTCCACGGCCTCTCCTACGAGTACATCGCCAGCGTGCTGCCCGAGCATCTGGGCGCCGCCGCCGACGGGCGGGTGATCGTCGCCCACCTGGGCAACGGCGCCAGCCTGTGCGCCATGCAGCAACGCCGCAGCGTTGAAACCTCGATGAGCTTTACCCCGCTGGATGGCCTGCCCATGGGCACCCGCTGCGGCGCCATCGACCCCGGCGTGCTGCTTTATCTGATGCGCGAGGAAGGCATGCGGCCTGATCAACTCGAAGACCTGCTCAGCCATGACAGCGGCCTGTTGGGGTATTCCGGAATCAGCAGCGATGTGCGCACGTTGCTGGCGAGCGAACACCCGCACGCCGCCGAGGCGTTGGACCTGTTCACCTACCGGATCAGCCAGGCAGTGGCCAGCCAAGCGGTCGCCGCCGGCGGTATCGACGCCCTGGTCTTCACCGCCGGCATCGGCGAACACGCCGCGCCGGTCCGCGCCGCCGTCTGCCAGCGACTCGAATGGCTCGGACTGCACCTGGACGAAGACGCCAATAACCGCCACCTCCCACGTATCAGCCAGCCCGACAGCTCAGTCTCCGCCTGGGTCATCCCGACCAACGAGGAATGGGTGATCGCC
>JAIFLB010000158.1 GCA_020049245.1 Betaproteobacteria bacterium
AGCCAGTTGGCGGCGGTCAGATAATCCTTGGGCACACCGCCCAGGCCTTCCTTGTAGATCAACCCCAAATTACCTTGTGCTTCGGTATTGCCCGCTTCGGCGGCTTGCGTGAACCACTTCACCGCCTCGGCATAATCGGCTTTAACACCTTGCCCGTAGGCATATTTGATGCCCATGTTGTTTTGCGCCGCCACATCGCCCAATTCCGCCGCTTTTTGCGTCCAGAACGCTGCCAGTTCGAGGCTGACCGGCACGCCGATGCCCTTCTCATGCATCAGCGCCAGCTGTGATTGCGCCGCCGCCAGATTGAGTTCCGCCGCACTGGTCATCAGTGTGGCGGCGCGTTCAGCATCGGGCGCGATGCCCTGGCCTTTGAGCAACAGCAGGCCCAGGTTGTAGAGGCTTGTCGGCTCCTTTTGCTCGGCGGCGCGCTCGTACCATTTGACCGCTTCGCCAATGTCCTTGCCGACACCAAAACCCTGCTCGAACAGCCAGCCCATCTTGGTCTGCGCTGACGCATCGCCGGCATTTGCCGCCATCTGGTAATAGCTCAGCGCCAGCTGCACAGCCTGCATCGGGTCAGAAATCAGCTGCGTCGGCAGGATCGGAAGATTCGGCAGGATTGGTGGAACGACCGGGCCGGATGCCAGCAACGGCGTGCTGTACAAAGCAATAACGAAAGAGAGGGCTCGCAGTTTCATGGCGCTTCCTTTAAACAATTGGCGTCGGATTTTATGGCCTGGCGTGGCTTCAACAATATAGTCGACCAACCGGAGCCAACCAACCACAACCTGCATGCATTGTCGGCTCACCGGGAATCTGGACGCTGCGCTAAAATGAGCGCCCTTTTTCAGCGCTTTCCGGAGTTTTCAACATGTCCATGGCCGACCGCGACGGTGTCATCTGGTACGACGGCAAAATGGTGCCCTGGCGCGAAGCCACCACCCATGTCCTGACCCATACCCTGCATTACGGCATGGGCGTCTTTGAAGGTGTGCGCGCCTACGAGACCGCCGCTGGTCCGTCGATTTTTCGTCTGCAAGACCACACCGACCGTCTGTTCCGTTCCGCCCATATCCTCGGCATGAAGATGCCGTATGACAAGGACACGCTGAACGAAGCGCAGAAAGCCGTGGTGCGCGACAACAACCTGAAGTCCGGTTATCTGCGTCCAATGGCGTTCTACGGCGCCGAAGCAATGGGTATTTCGGCCAAGACGCTATCGGTGCACGTCATCGTCGCAGCCTGGCCGTGGGGCGCCTACCTGGGCAAGGAAGCGCTGGAGCACGGCATTCGCGTCAAGACCTCGTCGTTCAGCCGGCATCACGTCAACATCACGATGTGCAAGGCCAAGGCCAACGGCAATTACATGAACTCGATCATGGCGCATCGTGAAGCCGAAATGGATGGCTACCAGGAAGCCCTGCTGCTTGATGTCGATGGCTTTGTGGCCGAAGGCTCAGGCGAAAACGTGTTCATCGTGCGTAACGGCAAGCTGTACACGCCGGATTTGACCAGTGCGCTGGAAGGCATCACGCGTGACACCATCGTCCGTCTGGCCGGCGAACTCGGTATTCCGGTGATCGAGAAACGCATTACCCGCGATGAAGTCTATTGCGCCGACGAAGCCTTCTTCACCGGCACCGCGGCGGAAGTCACCCCGATCCGCGAACTCGACAATCGCGCCATCGGCAACGGTGATCGCGGTCCGATCACGACCCAATTGCAGGCGCTGTATTTTGATTGTGTGCAGGGCAAATCCGAAGCCCACGCCAGCTGGCTGGCACACGTCTGAGGAAGCCAGCATGACTGCCGAAACCACCCATACGCAGCGCGTCGTCGAAGTCACCCAAGCTGATCTGCCATTGCATTGCCCGTTGCCAGCGGACAGCATGTGGTGCGGCCATCCGCGCGTTTTTCTGCCAATCGAGGAAAAAGGCGAAGCGCTGTGCCCTTACTGCGGCACGCTGTATAAATTGAGCGGCTGGACTGGCCAGTCTGGCCATCATCACTAATCCTTTGCAAGGAGCACTCCGTTGAAAGCAGCCCTTCTGTTCATCCTGTCCGCATTCAGCGCATCGGTTCTGGCCCAAGGGCAGCCGCAGCCCACTCCGGAGCAGATGCAACAAGCCGTGCTCAAGCAGGCGCAAGTCATGTCAGTGATGTTCGATCTGCGTAAAAGCAAGCTCGGCTTTGAAGAAACCATCAGCACGATCAAGAGCAGCGCGGAAAAACGTGGCTGGAAAGTCGGCGCGGTACAGGACATGCAAGCCAGGATGCGCGAAGCCGGCGCCAAGGATGCCAAACGCATGAAGGTGATCGAACTGTGTCCTGCCGGCGCCAATGAGAAAGTTGCAAAAGCAGCGGGCGGCAAGGCTCCGCCCCTGCCCTGTCGTGCCACCGTGTTCGACGGCAAGGATGGCAAGCTGTACGTGATGCGGATGAATCTGACCAACCTGGCGAAGACGCTGCCTGGTGATTTGGCCAAGGCCATGGCCGAAGTGGGCGCGGAAGAAGAAGCCCTGTACAAGTCAATTCTGGAATAGACGGTGTACAAGCCGCTCATCGCGGCATTCCAAAAAAACGCCGGCTGGGCAATCCCAGCCGGCGTTTTTGTTATCGCGCTTGTCTCGTTCAAGCTGTGCGTGAATAGCGTGGTTGCTGGCCTTCCGCCGCTTCTTTCAGATACGCATCAAAGCCCATCGCGATATTGCGCAGGAACAGGCTGCCAAGTTGCGTCACAACAATCCGACCGGGTTCCAGGCGCACCAGTCCGTCGGCTTCCAGGGCGGGCAATTCGGCCAGGCCATCGGCGAACTTCTGCTCGAAATCAATCCCCCACTCGGCGCCAAACGCCTGCGTATCGATTTCCATGTCGCACATGATGCGGGTGATCAATTCGCGTCGCAGCTGATCTTCATGCGTCAGGCGCAAGCCGCGTTCCACCGGCAGATGGCCGGCCGCGACGCGTTCCTGATATGACTTCAGATTCTTGTCGTTCTGCATATAGACATCACGCGTCTGGCTGATGCTCGACACGCCAAAAGCATAGATATCGCAGTTCTTGTGCGTGGTGTAGCCCTGGAAATTGCGCCACAAGGTCTTGTTCTGCTGCGCTTTCACCATCTCGTCATCCGGCTTGGCGTAATGGTCCATGCCGACGTTCTGATAGCCGGCGGCGCCGAGGCGATCGTGGATCAGTTGCTGTAAATCTAGCCGTGCGGTAAAGCTGGGCAGATCGGGTTCGTTGATCAGCTTCTGATGCTTCTTCATCCAGGGCACATGCGCGTAGGCAAAGATCGCGAATCGATCCGGCGCCCACTCCAGCACGCGATCTAACGTATGCGCGAAACTGGTGGTGTTCTGATGCGGCAGGCCGACGATCAGATCCATGTTGATGCTGGCAAAGCCGAGTTCGCGCGCCCAGCGATAGACCTGTTCGATCATCGCTTCAGGTTGCACGCGATTCACCGCTTTCTGCACCTGATCGTTGAGATCCTGCACGCCAAGCGACAAACGATTGAAGCCGGATTCGCGCAACGCGACCAGATGGTCACGGGTGAGTTCACGAGGATCAGCTTCGCAGCCCATTTCGATATCCGGCGCCAGCGTAAAACGGGAACGCATCATCGTCACCAGGCGGCGAATATCGTCCGGCTTGAGATAGGTCGGTGTGCCGCCGCCCAGGTGCAACTGCCGCACCAGGCGAGTCGGATCAGTCATTTTTGCCACCCGATCCATTTCCATCTCAAGAAACTGCAAATAAATCTCGGCCTTGCTGTATTCGTTGGTCGCCACCATGTTGCAACCGCAGTAGTAACAAAGCGTGTCGCAGAACGGAATATGGGCGTAAAGGGAAATGCCGCGCGCCGGATCTTGCGAAGCCTGGAGTTCATGAATCCAGTCGGCTTCACTGAAATCGGTATGGAAGTAAGGCGCGGTTGGGTAAGAGGTATAGCGTGGCCCCGGCTTGCTGTACTTCTCGAGAAGTGCGGTGAATTGAGACATGGGGGTGCTCGATCAGGTGTTGCCGGATTGTAGGCGGGGCAGGAAAAAACGGGCAAGAATGCAACCTGACATGGATCAAGTCCGGGCCTTCACAGCCTTTTTATTTTTTCAGACCAGTACATTTCAACCCCTTAAATTTTCAACATAAATGATGAAAAACTGACTGAGTTGGTATATCTTTCGTTATATAGATTTTGGTCTCTGCCGCGTTATCACTGACTCGGCAAGGATTCTCGGGTCGAGGTACATTTATTGCTAGTATCTAGACATCGAGGCAGGGCCTCCCAACTAACCTCCCTGACCGCCGCAATGGCGGTTTTTCAAGCGGCATCGGTTTCCGATGCCGCTCTTTTTTTATGGGTACGGTTCGCAAGCGGTTTTTCCAGGATGCGCCTTCACCCCAGTTAAGCAGATAATTCCTTCTCTACACGGAGAAGCCAAGTGCACGCCCTACCCGCCGAAATTTTCAAGGCGTATGACATACGCGGCATTGTCGGCAAAACGCTCACCCCGAAAATCGTTGAACTGATCGGCCACGCACTCGGCTCGGAAGCACGCACGCGCCGGCAGACCGACATCGTGATCGGCCGCGATGGCCGCCATTCCGGAGCAGAACTTGCCGTCGCCCTCGCGCGCGGTATTCAGCGCAGCGGCATCAATGTGATCGATCTGGGCCAGGTCGCGACACCGATGACTTACTTCGCGGCATATCACCTGGGCTGCCAGTCAGCCGCGATGGTGACCGGCTCACACAACCCGCCCGATTACAACGGCATCAAGATGGTGCTGGCCGGTGAAACCTTGTTTGGCGACAGCATTCAACGCCTGCGCCTGCGCATCGAGAATCACGACTTCAGCCACGGCAACGGCGGCTATCTTCAACATGACATTGCCGAGGCCTATCTTCAGCGCATCGCCAGCCAGATCAAACTGGCGCGGTCGCTGCACATCGCGATTGATGCCGGCAACGGTATCGCCGGCGCATTCGCGCCAGCACTGTTTCGTGCACTGGGTTGCACGGTGGATGAACTGTATTGCGATGTCGATGGCGATTTCCCGCATCACCACCCCGACCCCTCAGTTCCCGCCAACCTGGCGGATTTGATCGCGCATTTAAAAACCGGCAAGGCTGAAATTGGCCTGGCATTTGATGGTGATGGTGACCGACTCGGCGTAGTAACAAAAGCGGGGCAGATTATTTTCCCGGACCGCCAGCTCATGCTGTTCGCCGACGACGTGCTATCGCGCAATCCAGGTGCAACGATCATTTATGACGTCAAATCGACCCGAAATTTGGACAAGTGGATCTCTGACCGGGGCGGCAAACCCTTGCTGTGGAAAAGTGGCCATTCACTCATGAAAGCCAAGATGGCGGAAACTGGTGCACTTCTGGCTGGCGAATTGAGTGGCCACATCTTCTTCAAGGAACGCTGGTACGGTTTCGACGACGGTCTTTATGCCGGTGCCAGACTGCTCGAATATTTATCCCACCAGGCAGACATCGATGCTTGCCTGAATAATTTGCCGGATTCGGTTTGCACGCCTGAAATCAAGATCGAGATGCAGGAGGACGAAGCGCACCGATTTGTCGCAAAACTGAGGGAGACCGCTCTTTTCGAGGGCGCAAACCGGGTCATCGATATTGACGGACTGCGCATTGAATATCCCGATGGTTTTGGCCTGGTACGTGCCTCGAACACCACCCCGACAGTCATTTTCCGTTTTGAAGCAGACAGTCCCGAAGCCATGGCCCGAATACAAGCTGCAATCGGAGCGGTAGTTTCGGCCGCAGTGCCAGGCGTTACCTTTACGTTTTGATTGCTTGCCGGCCTGGCTCAACGCTAGGTGAACTCAACTCAGGACAGGAGTGGGAGAAATATTTCATTTTTGTGTCGAAATTTCTTACAATCCCCTAAGTTGTTTTCAGCAACTTAACAAAAAATCAATCACTTACGTTATCGGCATGTAATTTGCTTATAAATCTTCAGCAGATGTACACGAGATACATCACAACAATTTGCGACATTTTTTGAACTTAGCATCAGCTTTTGGAGGTTTAACCATGAAACTAAAACATCTAGTTCTTGCTCTCGGCCTGGCTTCTGTAGCCAGCATGGCCAACGCAACCACTACCGCAGTCGGCTCGGTCGGCGTTGGCGTTCCCGCGCCCTTTAGCGGAATTGCAGCACCTGGCTCATTCAACGACATCTTTACCTTTAACCTGCCGACCAACGGTGGAACTGGTTACAGCGTCATCAATTTCCCGCTTACGATCCCGGCAATTGGTAGTTTCGAAGGTGGTAATTTCAACTCATTGCTGACTACCATGTCGTTGTTCTCAAATGCTGACGGCATTCTGTTCAACGCCGATGACATTCTTTTAGATTCAGCAAGCGGCGGCCCGGGTTCGCTCGATCTGACCTGGCGTGCAAGTGCAGCGGGCTCCTACTACCTCAACATTACCGGCATTGCTAACGGCACCTTG
>JAIFLB010000011.1 GCA_020049245.1 Betaproteobacteria bacterium
GCACCCGCGTCCCCGTGTACTAGCACATCCGGCCGACCGTTTCGGTTGTGGCGAGTACCGGGTTGTCGCGCCGATGCGGGCATTGAATGAAGATGGCAGGATCATGGGTTGGGATACCGGCAACTATCTGACGCCGCCCGAGTTGTTCCGCATGGAGCCGGATGTCATTCTGTTGCAACGCCAGGTCGACCCGCATCAGCTTGATTTCATTGCCCGTTACATTCGCCACAGCCAGGCGTTCAGGGTGTACGAGATTGATGACCTGATCACCAATATTCCAATCCGCAGTATCCGCAAGAAGCATTTTGTTGAGCAGAAAGACCTGCACAAACGCTTTCGTAAAGGCATTTCCCTGTGCCACCGCTTTATTGTTTCGACCGATTTCCTGGCCGAGGAATACAAGGGCTATTGCGCGGATATTGTTGTCGTGCAGAACTACATCGAGCGAGCCCGCTGGGGAAATCTCAAACCGGAACGCATGCATCGCCCGAAAGCCCGTGTCGGCTGGGCGGGCAGCGTGACGCACGATGGCGATCTGGCGGTCATTTTCGATGTGGTGAAAGCCACGGCGAAAGAAGTGGATTGGGTGTTTTTCGGCATGTGTCCTGCGGAAATTCGGCCCTATGTGGCGGAGTTTCATGCTGGTGTTTCATTGGAGAATTATCCCGCCAAGCTCGCAAGTCTCGATCTCGACCTGGCGGTTGCACCTCTCGAGGATGTTCCATTCAACCACGGCAAGAGCCATCTTCGACTGCTGGAGTATGGCGTTCTGGGCTACCCGGTGATCTGTAGCGACATGACGCCCTATCGCGGTGATTACCCGGTGACGCGGGTCAATAACCGTTTCAAGGACTGGGTCGACGCGATTCGCAGCCATGTCGCCGACCGCGATGAACTGGCGAGGCGCGGCGATGTCCTGCGTGACTACATCAATGCCCACTGGATATTGGAAGACCATCTGGATATCTGGCAACGGGCGTGGTTGCCATGAAGTTTTTGACTTCGTCCGCAATCTGAAAGTCTGAAAACGAAAACGCCGGCATTGCCGGCGTTTTGCTATGTGCTCTGAATCGCCAAGCCTTATTCGACCTTGGCTCCAGCGCGCAATTCAACAACATACTTGCGCAATTGCAGTTGCTGCATCTGATTGGCGATACGATCTTTCAACTTGTCATATTCGGGGAAATCCAGGCTGCGGATTTCTTCCATGCGAATGACATGCCAGCCGAATTTTGTTTGCACCGGTTTCTTGCTGATTTCACCGGCTTTCATTTTGGTCATCGCCTCGGCGAATTCGGGTACCAGGTTGGCGGGGAGCACCCAGCCCAGATCGCCGCCGTTGCCGGCTGAGCTGTCCTTCGACTCCGTCTTGGCCAAATCGGCGAACTTGGCCTTTTTCTTGCCGGTCGTTAGCCTGGTGATAACGGCATTCGCTTCTTTTTCAGAGTTCAGCAGAATATGGCGAGGACGGTATTCGGTGCTGCCGGCTTTCGCTTTGGCTTTGTCGTACTCGGCCTTGACGGCTTCTTCCTGAATTGTATTTTTGCGCACGAATTCTTCAATCAACGCCTTGCTGAGCAGTTCCTTCTTTTGGAACTCCAGGGCAGCCTGCAGGGTCGCGTTTTTGTCCAGACCTTGGCGCACCGCTTCCTGCGCCATCAGTTCCGCCGTGACAACGGCTTCGCGAATTGATTCCTCGGTCAATGCTTCCGGCGGGCTATTCCGATTCATGCGTCCTTGACGGACAAAGTTGGCGAATATCTGAGGCAAGGCAACACCGTTGACCACAGCCAGTGGTTTGTCCGCTGACGCCGAAGCGGCTTTATCGGTGGCCTTTCCCGTTGCCATCTCTGTTGCACTATCGGCGGCGAGGGCGGAGTGCGGTATCAGGCCAATGCTGGCAGTCAGAACGACAAACAAAAGTTTATGTTTCATTTCAATTCCAGGTTATCAACAGGGCAAATTAGGTTTGAAGAATGCAGGTGAGTTCCCGGCCAGGCGAAATCAAAGCTCTTCCGGAGAATAAGCGGTAATCGACAAGGCGTGGACGCGGGTTTGCATCAAATCACCCAGCGCTTGATAGATGGCGCGATGGCGGGCGACGATATTCTGGCCCTGGAAAGTCGGTGCGATGATCGTCAACTGGTAATGTCCGCCGCCGGAACGGGCGCCGGCGTGACCGGCGTGCTGGGCGGATTCATCAACGATTTCGATGTTTTCCGGTGCAAGTACAGCCAGTCGCGATTTGATTTCGGCAATGGTGTCATTCATGGCAGCACCTTCTTGAAGGGTTTGACGCTGACTCGCGCGTACACACCGACAGCCAGATAAGGGTCGGCATCGGCCCAGGTTTGCGCGGCTTGCAGGCTGTCGAAGGCGGCGACAATCAGGCTGCCGGTGAAACCGGCAGGGCCGGGGTCGGGGCTGTCGATGGCGGGATAGGGGCCGGCCAGCAACAGGCGGCCTTCATCCTTCAATTGGTTAAGCCGAGCCAGATGCGCCGGACGCGCGCCGAGGCGCTTTTCCAGGCTGTCCGGGACGTCGATCCCTTCAATGGCATAAAACAGATTCATGGTTCTTCCTTGATATGGCGCGACAGATAAACCGTCTGTCCGATGATGAAAACAAGCATCAGACCGATTGAGCCGAACATCTTGAAATTGACCCAGGTGTCGGTCGAGAAATTCATCGCCACCCAAAGATTGGCGACACCCATCAAGGTAAAGAACGCGGCCCAGGCCAGATTCAAGCGGCTCCAGATTTCATCCGGCAATTGCACGTTCTTTTCCATCATCAGGCGGATCAAATTGCGTTCAAACAACATGGGCGCCAGTCCGAGCGATAGGGCAAACAGCCAATACAGCACTGTCGGCTTCCACTTTATGAAGGTCTCATCGTGCAAAAACAAGGTGGCGCCGCCAAAAAGCACGATCAGCCCCAGCGAGACCCAGAGCATGGTGTCGATCTTGCGGTACTTGATCCAGGCCCAGGCGAGCTGGATGAAGGTGGCGGCAATGGCGACGACGGTGGCGAGAAAAACGCCGGGTTTGTCATTGCCAGTGAGCACGATGCCGATGGCAGACAGCCAGTCGGTCGCGTTTTCCGGATGCGACGCGCCATATTGATAGGCCGCAAAAAACAGAATGATGGGAAATAGATCGAAAAGAATTTTCACTGCGGTGCCGTCGTAGCGGCCTCCAGAAAGGAAGGGCGGCGGGCATTTTGCTATGATTCCCGCCATGGGCTCAACCTGGACGCCTCATTCCTTCATCAATAACACAATTTATAACGCCGCTAACTTAACTCCCGGGTGAACTCAGTTTGATGACTATTTACGACCTTCATTGCCACTCTACCGCCTCTGATGGTGTGCTTTCGCCGCGTGACTTGGTGCGGCGTGCCAAAGAGCATGGTGTCGATGTGCTGTCATTGACCGATCACGATGAGTTGAGTGGGCAGGCTGAAGCAGCCGAAGCCGCGTCCGAATTTGGCTTGCGCCTGATCAACGGGGTCGAGATCTCGGTGACCTGGGGCAATGTGACGCTGCATGTTGTCGGTTTGAATGTCGATCCTGTCGATCCGGTGCTGCTGCATGGACTGGCGCGCAATCGCGGCGGACGCAGGGAGCGTGCGCGGCGAATTGGTGATGAACTGGCCAAAATTGGTATTGCTGGCGCTTTTGAAGGCGCTTGCGCGTTGGCGGAAAACCAGGATCTGATCAGCCGCACACATTTCGCCCGTTTCATGATTGAAAGCGGTGTGTCCAAAAACATGAAATCAGTTTTCAAGCATTTTCTGGTCAAGGGCAAGCCGGGTTATGTTTCGCATGAATGGGCCAGCCTGGAAAATGCGTTGACCTGGATTCACGCCGCCGGTGGTGTCGCGGTGTTGGCGCATCCAGGGCGTTATCAGATCGGCAGCGAAAAAATGCGCTTGCTGCTGAGTGAGTTCAAATATCTTGGTGGCAGCGGCATTGAAGTCGTCACGGGTAGCCATACCGCAGAGCAAGTGCCGCAATACGCCGCGCTGGCGGTTGAGTTCGACCTGATGGCGTCAATCGGCTCTGATTTTCACGCGCCTGGCGAGGGCGGTCGTGAACTGGGGCGCCTGACCGCCCTGCCTGAGCGTTGCATACCCATTTGGCAAGCCTGGAACTGAGTTCGGCCAACCATGTGCCAACATTTTTATCTGCATCCCGATAACCCGCAGCAGCGACTGATCCGCGAGGCGGTGAAGCTGCTCAAGTCAGGCGGTGTCATGGTTTATCCAACCGATTCCTGCTATGCCATTGGCTGCATGATCGGCAACAAGGAAGGCATGGAACGCATCCGGGCGCTGCGCGGCGTTGATGAAAAACATATGTTCACCCTGATTTGCCGGGATTTGTCGGAAATCGCCCGTTTTGCGCTGGTGGACAACAAACAGTACCGGATGCTCAAGTCGGCGACGCCGGGAGGCTATACCTTCATTCTCGAAGCCACCAAGGAAGTGCCGCGCCGATTGCAGCACCCCAAGCGCAGCACGATCGGATTGCGCGTGCCGGAACATCCGGTGGTGGCGATGTTGCTGGCTGAACTGAATGAACCGATTCTGTCGATGACGCTGCAATTGCCTGGAGATGACTATCCGTTGAACGATCCGGAAGAGATTGTGGAACGCATTGGCAACCGGATCGATGTCATGCTTGATAGCGGTTTTTGCGGCATTGAGTCGACCACGGTGGTCGATTTGACCGGTGCCGCACCCGAGTTGATTCGCGCTGGAACAGGTGATGTCAGACTTCTTGGGTTTGAGTAAATAATCATTGCAAACAAAGAGTAATAATTGGAACTTAATCTAGTACAGAAGGTGGTTGTGTTTGCCTTGCCGGTGATTTTTGCGATCACCCTGCATGAAGCGGCACATGGCTACGCCGCTTTGCGGTTTGGCGATCGCACGGCGGAATCGCAAGGCCGCATCAGCTTGAATCCGATTCGCCACTTCGATCTGGTCGGCACGTTGATCGTGCCGTTGACCATTCTGGTGATTTCCAAACTGACTGGTGGCGCCGGCATCCTTTTCGGCTGGGCGAAGCCGGTGCCGGTCAATTTCAACAATTTGCGGCGTCCCAAGCAGGACATGCTCTGGGTTGCCGCCGCTGGTCCTGGCGCCAATCTGTTGATGGCGCTGATCTGGGCCGGTTTGATCAAACTGGCATTCGCCATGCCCGGCAGCGCCTTTGCGATGCCCCTGGCGTTGATGGGTGCGGCCGGCATTTTCATCAACGCCGTGCTGATGGCGCTCAACCTGATTCCCTTGCCACCACTCGATGGCGGCCGTATCGCGGTCAGCTTGTTGCCGAGGCATCTGGCCTACCAACTGGCTAGGGTTGAGCCCTACGGCATCTTCATCCTGCTTGGCCTGATGTTCATGGGGTTGCTTGGCATCTTCATGTGGCCGCTGATCCAATCGCTGATTCAACTGGCGGCGTTCGTCTTCGACATCAATCCGGTCGAACTGCTCTCCCTTATCCAAATTGTTTTGAACTGACGGAAAACACCATGTACGCAGATCGCGTTCTCTCCGGCATGCGCCCCACCGGCAGCCTGCACCTTGGCCACTACCACGGCGTCCTGAAAAACTGGATTCGGCTGCAGCATGAATATGAATGTCTGTTCTTCGTCGCCGATTGGCACGCGTTGACCACGCATTACGACAATCCGCTCGGCATCGAACAGGCGACCTGGGAAATGGTCATCGACTGGCTGGCGGCCGGTGTCGATCCTTCCAAATCCACCTTGTTCATTCAGTCGCAGGTAATCGAGCACGCCGAACTGCATCTGCTGCTGTCGATGATGACGCCGCTGGGCTGGCTGGAACGGGTGCCGACCTACAAGGATCAGCAGGAGAAACTGACCGAGAAAGATCTTTCCACCTACGGTTTTCTCGGCTATCCGCTGCTCCAGTCCGCTGACATCCTGATCTACCGTGCCAACCAGGTGCCGGTGGGCGAGGATCAGGTGCCGCATATCGAGTTTTCGCGCGAGATTGCGCGCCGCTTCAACCACCTTTACGGCAAGGAAGTCGGCTACGAAGAGAAGGCCGAGGCGGCGGTGAAGAAGCTGGGCGGCAAGAAGGCCAAGCTGTACCAGGAACTGCGCACGCGCTATCAGCAGGAAGGCGAAGACGAAGCGCTGGAATCGGCGCGCGCGTTGCTGGGCGAAACCCAGAACCTGTCGCTGGGCGACAAGGAACGCCTGTACGGTTACCTCGAAGGCGGCGGCAAGATGATCCTGACCGAGCCGCAAGCCTTGCTCACCGAAGCCTCAAAGATGCCGGGTCTGGACGGGCAGAAAATGTCCAAGTCGTACAACAACACCATTTCGATGCGGGAAGAACCGGAAGCAGTGACCAAGAAAATTCGCACCATGCCGACCGACCCGGCGCGCGTGCGCCGGACCGACACGGGTTCACCCGACAACTGCCCGGTCTGGCAACTGCATC
>JAIFLB010000137.1 GCA_020049245.1 Betaproteobacteria bacterium
CCACCATGGGTAGCTTGAGCAGGCGCAAATCTGGCTTGGCAGCAGCCAGATGCTCCGCGTCGAATGCCACGATGTTATGGCCGAGAAGAAATGCTGAGCCCTCAGCAAAGGTATCCAGCTTTTCCAATGCCTTGGCGAGTTCGCCTTTGTTATGGACAAACGCTGTACCGGTATCGCCCCGCACTGCCGCGAACTGATGAATGCGGGCATCCTTCTTGCCTACCTCCAGGTCAATGGAGAGGCATTTTGGGGCAAAGGCAACTGATTCGGTTGGAAGTGCGGAGTCAGCCATCGGTAAGTGAATTAGTCACCACGATTCACAAAACATAGTCGTATTCGACGATCAGCGGCGCGTGGTCGGAGAATCTTTCGGTTTTGTAAACGCTGGCGGCTTTTGCCTTGGCGGCGATGCCGGGCGTGGCAATCTGATAGTCAATTCGCCAGCCTACATTCTTCGCCCAGGCCTGGCCGCGATTGCTCCACCAGGTGTAAGCCTCGCCTTCGTGGCGTGGATAAAGACGGCGGTAAACATCAACCAGGCCGATGCGATCGAACAGGTCGCTCATCCAGGCACGTTCTGCAGGCAGAAAGCCGGAGTTCTTCTGGTTTCCCTTCCAGTTTTTCAAGTCGATTTCTCGATGCGCGATGTTCCAGTCGCCGCACAGAATGAATTCGCGGCCGCTGTTGGCAAGCGCCTCCAGACGGGGCAGAAAACGCTGCATGAAGGCAAATTTAGCGGCCTGGCGTTCCTCGCCGGATGAGCCTGAGGGCAGATAAAGCGACACCAGTGAGAGATCACCGAATATCGCTTCGATATATCGGCCTTCGGCGTCAATGTCGCCGATGCCGAGTCCTTCGATGATCTGATCGGGTTGCTTTTTCGCGTAAATCCCGACGCCGCTGTAGCCCTTTTTCTCGGCGTAATGAAAGTAGCCATAGAGGCCCGGCGGGTTGAGCATTGCCAACGAAAGGTCGGCGGCTTGCGCCTTGAGTTCCTGCAAACAGACCAGATCGGCATGCTGCTTCGCCAGCCAGGGGTAAACACCTTTGTTGGTAGCGGAGCGGATTCCGTTAAGATTCAGGCTGATGACACGCATGAGTTAAGGGTTTTCTGTGCAAAGTTTCAAAGGGGAATTCCTCGATTTCGCGATTCGCCAGCAGGTTTTGTTGTTTGGCGAGTTCAAGACCAAGGCGGGACGTTTGAGTCCGTATTTCTTCAATGCCGGACTGTTCAACGATGGCGATTCGCTGAAAAAACTGGGCGAATTCTACGCCAGCGCCATTGCCGCCTCCGGCCTCGCCTTCGATGCCTTGTTCGGCCCCGCGTACAAAGGCATTCCGCTGGCCGCCTCGGTCGCGATTGCGTTCGCCGCCGGCGTTGCGGCGCCGGCTCGCAACGTGCCATTCAGCTACAACCGCAAGGAAGCCAAGGATCATGGCGAAGGCGGCAGCATCGTTGGCGCGCCTTTGGCCGGCCGCGTATTGATTGTGGATGATGTGATTTCGGCGGGTACCTCGGTGCGTGAATCGGTTGAATTGATTCGCGCCGCCGGTGCCACGCCATGTGGCGTGGCGATTGCGCTGGATCGCATGGAACGCGGTCTGGGTGAGTTGTCGGCAGTGCAGGAAGTCAGCCGCGATTATGGAATTCCGGTGATCGGCATCGTTAATCTGGACGATCTGGCGCGCCATCTGGATGGCAAGCCGGCATGGCATGACACGCTGGCCTCAATAAATACGTATCGCAGCCGATATGGCGTCAGTGCCTGATGGAATTTTTGTTTTCTGTACTGGTCTTCTGAATGTTATCCAGAAGGCCAAGTGCTTCTGGCCTCCAAACAACGTTGCCAAGAGATAGACACCCGGTGTCAAGAACCTCATCGACCTTGCTGATCTTGCTTAGCGCCACTTTGATTTCTGTGGCGCACGCTTCCGCGACCACATATCGCTGGGTCGACAAAAATGGCAAAGTGCAATACAGCGATGTGATGCCATCCAGCCAGGCGGGCAAGGGGCATGCGGAACTGGATAGATACGGTCGCGTGATCAAGGAAGAGCGGCGCAGCATCATGACTGCGCAGGAAATTGAACAGGAACGGCAGGCGATTGCCCAGCAGAAAGCGTTGAAACTTCAGAGGCAGCAGCAGCAACGACGCGATAAGGCGCTGCTTTCTACCTACACCAGCGAGAAGGAAATCGCATTGGCGCGCGACCGCGCCCTGGAACTGGAAAGTCTGAACATTCAGGGTCTGCAAACCCGGATGGATAGCGCGGCGCAAAAATTGGCCGAAGCGAATACCAAACTGGCCATTTCACGGAATGAGGGGAAACCGGCGTCTGCCACTATCCTTCAAATGCGTGAAGAAGCTCAAAGCGAACTGGCGCAGATCAGCAACTCGATGAATCTGCGCACGAAGGCGATCGAAAACATCCACAAACGCTTCGAGGAAGATGAAAAGCGCTTCCTCGAGTTGAAAGCCTCTATGCGTTGAGTTTTTGCCGCAGGAGGTCGTTGACCTGCTGCGGATTGGCTTTGCCCTTGCTGGCCTTCATAACCTGGCCGACCAGCGCGTTGAATGCCTTCTCCTTGCCGGAGCGGAATTCCTCGACCGATTTGGCGTTAGCGGCCATGACTTCGTCGATGATCCTTTCGATTTCCCCGCTGTCGGAAACCTGCTTTAGACCTTTGGATTCAATGATTGCGTCGGCATTGCCTTCGCCCGCCCACATAGCTTCAAACACCTGCTTGGCCAGTTTGCCCGAAAGCGTGCCGTCCTGAATCCGCGCCAGCAGGCCGGCGAGTTGCGCGGCGGAAATACGGCTGGCCGCAACATCCAGGTTTTCCTTGTTCAGCGTGGCGGAAAGATCGCCCATCACCCAGTTGGCGGCGAGCTTGGCATCCGGCTTCGCGAGTCCAGCCACAACGGCTTCGAAATAATCGGCCAGTTCGCGCGAGCCGGTCAGCGTGGCTGCATCGTAGGCTGAAAGGTTCCATTCACTTTGATAGCGCGCCTGCTTTTGCTGCGGCAACTCGGGCAGGCTGGCTCGCACCTGTTCAATCCAGTCCTCATCCAGTTGCACCGGCAACAGATCCGGATCGGGGAAATAACGGTAGTCGTGCGCGTCTTCCTTGCTGCGCATGGCGCGCGTCTCGCCGGTGTCCGGGTCGAACAGCACGGTGGCCTGCTGAATCTTGTGGCCGTCTTCGATCTGCTCGATCTGCCAGCGAATCTCGTAGTTGATCGCCTGTTCCAGAAAGCGGAACGAGTTGAGGTTCTTGATCTCGCGCCGGGTGCCGAATTCCTTCTGCCCGACCGGCCGCACCGAGACGTTGGCATCGACGCGGAAACTACCTTCCTGCATGTTGCCGTCGCAGGTGCCGATCCAGGTCACCAGCGTATGCAACGCCTTTGCGTAGGCCACCGCTTCCTTGGCCGAACGCATGTCCGGCTCGGAGACGATCTCCAGAAGTGGCGTGCCGGCGCGGTTCAGATCAATCCCGGTTGAGCCATGAAAGTCTTCGTGCAGTGACTTGCCAGCGTCTTCTTCCAGATGGGCGCGCGTGATGTGGATGGTCTTCTCGTAGAGATCACTGCCGCTACCGACCTGAACCGTCAGTTCGCCACCCTCGACGATGGGCAGCGCGAACTGGCTGATCTGGTAACCCTTGGGCAAGTCCGGGTAGAAGTAATTCTTGCGGTCGAAACTGTTGATGCGGTTCAGCTTGGCGCCGATCGCCAGGCCGAAGCGGATGCCGCGCTCCACCGCGCCTTTGTTCAAAACTGGCAACACGCCGGGCAGCGCGATATCGACCTGACAGGCTTGCGTGTTGGGCTCGGCGCCGAAGGCGATGGATGCACCGGAGAAGATTTTCGATTGCGTGGTGAGCTGGGTATGCACTTCCAGCCCGATGACGGTTTCCCATTGCATAGTTAAATTCCTTGCGGCGCCCGCGCGTGCCAGTCTGTCGCCAGTTGATACTGGTGAGCTACACCCAGCATTCTTGCTTCATCGAAATAATTGCCGATCAACTGCATGCCGATCGGCAGTCCTTGTGCATCGAAACCACACGGCAGCGACATGCCCGGCAGGCCGGCCAGATTGACGGCGATGGTGTAGATGTCGGACAGATACATTTCGACCGGGTCGGCGGTTTTCTCGCCCAGCTTGAACGCGGTTGACGGCGCGGTGGGGCTCAAGATCACGTCGCACTGCTGGAATGCGGTGGTGAAGTCGTTGGCAATCAGGCGCCGCAGTTTTTGCGCCTGGATGTAATAGGCATCGTAATAGCCATGCGAGAGCACATAGGCGCCGATCATGATGCGGCGTTTGACTTCGCTGCCGAAGCCTTCGGCGCGGGTCTTTTCGTACATGTCGGTGAGGTCGCCATATTCCGGCGTGCGATAGCCGTAGCGCACACCGTCGAAACGCGACAGGTTGCTGGAGGCTTCCGCCGGCGCCAATACGTAATAGGCAGCGACCGAAAGGCCTGAGTTGGGCAGGCCGACTTCCACTGTTTCAGCACCGAGCTTGATCAACTGAGAGATGGCTTCTTCGACCGCTTTGGCCGTATCCCCAACCAGACCGGGGCCAAAGAATTCGCGCGGCAGGCCGATCTTCAAGCCGGCCAGAGGTTGATTCAGGCTGCGTGTGTAATCCTCTTTTGGACGTTCCAGACAGGTGGAGTCGCGCGTGTCAAAGCCGGCCATAACGTTGAGCAGCAAGCCGCAATCCTCGGCGGTCTGCGCCATCGGGCCGCCCTGATCGAGGCTGGAGGCGAAGGCGATCATGCCGTAACGCGAAACGATGCCGTAGGTCGGCTTCAGGCCGGTGATGCCGCACAGCGCGGCGGGTTGCCGGATCGAACCGCCGGTGTCGGTGCCGGTAGCGGCCGGTGCCATCCGCGCGGCGACGCAGGCCGCGCTGCCGCCGGAGGAACCACCAGGTACGCGCGTGGTGTCCCATGGATTGCGCACCGGGCCGTAAAAACTGGTTTCGTTGGACGAACCCATGGCGAACTCGTCCATATTGGTCTTGCCCAGACAGGGCATGCCGGCAGCCTTGAATTGCTCGATGACATGGGCATCGTAAGGCGAGACGAAGTTGGAAAGGATTTTCGAACCGCAGGTGGTCAGCCAGCCTTCGGCGCAGAAGATATCCTTGTGCGCGATCGGTACGCCGGTCAGCAGGCCCGCTTGGCCGGATGTGCGCAAGGCATCAGCGGCGCGAGCTTCGGCCAGCGTCTTGTCGTTATCTACGCTGATGAAGGCATTCAGCGTCGCGTTCTGCGTCTGAATGTGGGCCAGGTAGTCCTGGCAGAGTTCGACGCTGGACGCTTTGCCGGCAGACAGCAGGGCGGAGAGTTGTTTGATGGTTTTGTTCATGTTTTAAGCGATCAACGGTCAACGAAGTGAGCGTGTGGATACTGCGGCATCCGTTTTATTCGATGACCTTCGGAACCAGGTAGAGACCGTTCTCGGTTTGCGGCGCCACGGCCTGAAAGGCGTCGCGTCGATTCGGTTCGGTGACCACGTCAGGGCGCAGACGTTGAAACAGATCCTGCGCATGCGACATCGGCGCAATGCCGGCGGTATCGACCGCCTGCATGGCTTCGATCAGGCCGAAGATATTGTTCAATTGGGATTGGTAGGCCATAACTTCATCGCCATTGACCCGGATTCGGGCCAGTTTGGCGATACGTTCGACGTCTTGCGGGGAAAGCGACATAAGTGATTCACGCCTTGTCTTAAAAGTACCCTTTATAGATTACAGGGCCTTATTGCATAAGACTGGGTAGGTTATCATACGCCGCTATTTTTCCGACCCCTCGAGACCCTTACATGTTCGGACTCCTCCGCGGCTACTTTTCCACTGATCTGGCCATCGATCTGGGAACCGCCAATACCCTTATTTACGTCCGCGGTCGCGGCATCGTGTTGAACGAGCCTTCCGTCGTCGCCATCCGTCAGGAAGGCCTGACCGGCAAGAAAACCATTCAGGCCGTCGGCATTGAAGCCAAGATGATGCTGGGCCGCACGCCGGGCAACATCCAGGCGATTCGCCCGATGAAAGACGGCGTCATCGCCGACTTCAATGTCACCGAGCAGATGCTCAAGTTCTTCATCAAGAAGGTGCATCCGAAGCAGATGTTCCATCCGAGCCCGCGCATCATCATCTGCGTTCCCTCCGGCGCGACCCAGGTCGAGCGCCGTGCGATTCGCGAATCGGCGATCGGCGCCGGCGCGCGCCAGGTCTACCTGATCGAGGAACCAATGGCGGCGGCAATTGGCGCCGGCATGCCGGTGGCGGAAGCGACCGGCTCGATGGTGGTCGATATCGGCGGCGGCACGACGGAAGTGGGCGTCATTTCCCTCGGCGGCATGGTCTATTCGACCTCGGTGCGGGTTGGCGGCGACAAGTTCGACGAAGCCATCATCAATTACATTCGTCGCAACTACGGCATGCTGAT
>JAIFLB010000105.1 GCA_020049245.1 Betaproteobacteria bacterium
GGATTGCGCAAGGGTCTGCAATCGCCTGTGCTGTTTGGCTCAATGCTGAAACTCGGACAAAGCGTGCGCGGTTGGTTGCCAAGCGCTTTGCGCGAACATGTACCGGCTAGCAATAACTCGGGCGTGAGTCTGCTGCATTCCGAGATTCAGGATTCGCCCGATGCGCGCGAAGCCAGCGCAACCCTGACGCGCCGCATGCTGGTTCTTGAAGGCTGCGTGCAACCGGCGATGGCGCCGGAAACCAATGCTGCCGCCAGACGGGTGCTCGCTCGCCTGGGCATCAATCTGGTTGCTGCGCCGAATGCCGGTTGCTGCGGCGCCATCGATCAGCATTTGGCGGCGCCGGATGCCGCCAAGGCCGCAATGCGGCGCAACATCGATGCCTGGTGGCCGTTCATCCAGGACGGTGTCGGGGGAAACATCGAAGCCATTGTGATGACCGCCAGCGGCTGCGGCAGCACGGTCAAGGAATATGGTCATCATCTGCGCCACGACCCGGCCTACGCCGAGAAAGCCGCGCGGGTTTCAGACCTGACCCGCGACCTGGCCGAAGTGTTGCGGGATGAAGATTTGAGCGTGCTGAAGCCGGTGCAACCCAAACGCATCGCCTTTCACCCGCCGTGCAGCCTGCAACACGGGCAAAAGGTGCGCGGCGTGATCGAGAACATCTTGACCCGCGCCGGTTTCGAACTGCTGCCGGTCGATGAAGCGCATCTCTGCTGCGGCTCTGCCGGCACGTATTCGGTGCTGCAACCGGAACTCTCCGGCCAGTTGCGGGCGCGCAAATTGTCCAATCTGCAGGCGCGTGGGCCGGAGCTGATCGCCAGCGCCAACATCGGCTGCCAGACCCACCTTGCTGCCGCCAGCGCCGTGCCGGTGGTGCACTGGATCACGTTGCTGGATACAGCCGGATAGCCTCCGACTGCGGCTCAGTCAGGTTAGCCGATCGCTTCCTGCGCGCATTGAGCCAACAGCGCATCCAGCGCACCGCGCCGGTACAACTGTTCCAGCCCGGCAACCGCGTTCGGGTCGAAACGCTTGCCCGATTCATTGCGCAATTCCTCCAGCGCACGTTCCACCGACCAACCGGTCTTGTAGGGACGCCGGCTGACCAGCGCGTCGAACACATCGACAACCGAGACGATGCGGCTGCTGAGCGGCAGCTGTTCGGCCTGGATGCCGCTCGGGTAACCGCCGCCGCTGAAACGTTCGTGGTGGTTGAGCGCGATCTCCCGCGCCAGCGCCATGGCGGGATCGCGTTCCAGAATGACGGCACCAATCTCGGTATGTTTCTTCATCAGCTCGAATTCCTCCTCGGTCAGCGGGCCGGGCTTGCACAGCACGCTATCGGGGATCGCCACTTTGCCAACGTCGTGCAGGCGGCTGGCCATGCCGATCTTCTCGGCCACCTCGTTCGTCATCCCCATTTCTACCGCCAGCAAGCGGCTGTAGCCGGCAATCCGGTTGATGTGCGAACCGGTCGTTCTGTCCTTGTACTCGGCCACCAGCGCCAGCATGTCGATGGCATGTTTGTAGGATTCTTCCAGGCTGATGTGCAGACGCAGGTTTTGCAGTGCGGCGGCACACTGATTGGCGAAGATCATGATCAACTTGCGGTCGAGTTCGCTGATCGGAAATTCGCTCTCCAGGTAAATGAAACCAAGCGGCTGGTCATTCGCGACCAAGGGCACCACCACCGATTCCTGGCGTAATTGCGGTGGCGTAATGTGGTGCAGCACCACCTCGGAACACATTTTCAGGACGGCATCGAAGCGGGCGTTGTTCTTTGGCTGGGCAAGGTCTCCGGTGCCGGCTTGCACCCGAATCTCGTTTTCTTCAAACGTGGTGACGAATCCGTCCACCGTGGTGATCAGACCAGATGAGCCAAGATTGCATAGCGCGATGATCTGGGTCAGCACGCCGCGAAAGAACTCTTCCAGCGTTTCCGACTGCATCCGGAACAGATCCGGCGTCGCGGCCAGAATGTTTTCCAGGCCGACGCGGTTGAGTTCGATCGACTTCAGATCACGATAGGACTTCAGCGCAGATCTCACCGCCGTGTACAGCTTCTGCACCGTCAGTTCGGTTTTGTCCTTGTAATCATCGATATCGAAGTTGTC
The DNA here is from genome assembly GCA_020049245.1 of Betaproteobacteria bacterium. GTDB lineage: Bacteria > Pseudomonadota > Gammaproteobacteria > Burkholderiales > Thiobacillaceae > PFJX01. The sequence goes on from JAIFLB010000105.1 coordinate 2,121, forward strand.
GATGACGAAGCGTTCTGGCGCCACGCCCGGCTGGCCGGTGCGAATGATCACCCGGATCATGTTGTTCTTCAGTTCATTGCGCAGGTAACTCACCAGTAACAGACCGGCGTCATCGGTTTCCATCACGACATCGACCAGAGCGACGGCGATATCGTCATGCGCGGCAAGAACCTGCTTCGCCTCGGCGGCGGAATTGGCGGAAAGAATCTCCAACGGCCGGTTGGCGAAACTGAAGTCGCGCAAATTGAGGCGGGTCAGCATGTGGATGTCAGGCTCGTCATCCACCACCAGGACTTTCCAGGGCGCCAGACGGCTTTTATTGCCATCCGACTTGTCGGATGACCGAGACTGGTCTTCATGGTTGGATGTCCGGATCAGCTTCATCTGATTCTCCGCTGCGTGTTGATCAAGTGAGTTACCCAACGCTGGATGAACGCTTGATCGGGAACTGAATATGGCAATGCAAGCCCTGGCCGGGCTGGCTTTCGCACTGCAAACTGCCGCATAGCACCTGCGTCACCAGGTTGTACACGATGTACATGCCGAGCCCGCTACCGCCCTTGCCGCGCCGCGTGGTGAAAAAGGGTTCGAACAGCCGCGCCAGCGTGTCGGCATCCATACCGACGCCACTATCAATGTAGTCAATCGCCAGTTGATCCGCCGCAGCCATGCGAGCGACGATCCGGATCGAGCCAGCCCGGGCGCCTTCTTCAAAAGCATGCAGGTAGCTGTTCATCAGCAGGTTGTTGAGCACCTGTTCCAGCGCACCGGCAAGGCCGTGCAGCATCGGCATCTGTGGACAATCAGAGACGAGTTCGATGGCAGTGCGTTTGAAGTGGTTGTGCATGCCGCGAAACACGTCATCAATCAGTTCAGCCATCGCGAAGTCGCGCTCCTGGCCGGATGTCTGATCGACCGAGGTGCGTTTGAAACTGGCCACCATGTCGGCGGCGCGTTGCAGATTCGACAACGCCAGGCTGGACGCCTCGCGCAGCGTGGCAAAACCCGCGCGCAATTCGGCTTCCGTGACCTCTTCCTGATCCAGCAGATTTTCGGTTTGCGCCAGGCTTTCCAAGGTGTGGGACACCGCACCCACCGCGACGCCCACCGGCGTGTTCACTTCATGCGCGAAGCCGGCCACCATGCGCCCGAGCGATGCCATTTTTTCGCTTTGCACCAGTTCGTTCTGGGCGGCTTCCAACTCAGCCACCTTGTCCGCCAGCAGTTCAGCGGTCTTGCGCCGCTGATCGCGCTCCCGTTCAAGTTGCAGGACATGTTTGCGGATCGTGGTCAGGCTGGTGCCGAGCAGCAACATGATGACCACGAAGGCGGTCACATGGACGATCAGATTGGTACGGTGCTGCTGCGCCACCATCGCGAACACCCTTTCTGCAGGTTGCGAGATCTGGATGCCGCCACGAATATCGCCCAGCTGGTAGCCCTGCTGCGCATGGCACTGCATGCAGGTTTCGGTAACCACCAGCGCCGCCATATAGCGAAACACGGCGCCATCCTGTTCAACCACCTCGCGCGCACCGCTTTCAAAGCGGTGCAGAACAGCCGCCTCCCAGGCATTCGGCACATTTGCCGGGTTGATCGGTTTCAGGCTGGAGAGCCGGATGTGCAATTCGCCCTCGCGCACCAGCAAATTCGTCAGTTCCGGCGAGTCGGGCGCAAACACGCCGCCGTGGCCGGCGATCCAGGAACGTGTGGTCTGGATCATGTTGAACACCAGCCGTGCGCGCAGCTCAGCCATCTGATGCGCGTGGCGGTCGATACTGGCTGCATTCCAGAAATACGACGTTGCGATGGCAGCGGCGAAGACCATCAGCAACCCGGCCCACCAGAGCGGGGTCTTGATGAAACGCTCACGCAAACTGGCATTGATGGATTCGGCTTTCACGGGGAGGGCTCTGGATGCGCATCGCAGTGGATAGCCACGATAACGGCCTGGCCCTCCTTAAGTTGAGACAATCGACCGTGTACATCGATCGGGATCATCGCGTCAGTAAGCCGGCTTTCATTCGGTTTCACCGCTACGATGCCGACCCTTTTCGCTTGAACCTTGATCCTGGAATTCAGAGATGAAACGCCTGCTTATCTTCGCCAGCCTGATCTGGTTTGCTTTCATGGCGATTGCCATCGCCTCCGGCGCGCTGCGCGAAGGTCTGCTGACGCCGCGCCTGGGTGAATTGATGGCGCATCAAATCGGTACGGTCTTTGTCTGTCTGATGTTTGTTGGCGTGGTTTTCTTCTTCGTTCGCCGCCTGCGCCCGACACCTGGCCAGGCCTTGGCGATCGGTGCGGGCTGGACGGCGATGACCGTCGGATTCGAGTTCGGCGTGTTTCATTTGATCGTCGGCCATCCGATGTCCGAACTACTGGCCGACTACAACCTGGCCGCCGGGCGGTTGTGGCCGCTGGTCCTGCTCACCGAGTTGCTGGCGCCCTGGCTGTTCGCCAGAACGCTGCCGCCAGCCACAGCCAGCCCAGCTGAGCAGCCAGTCAGAAAAACCCACATCCATACATCGCGTTTGCCCGAGGCGTTTCGTCGCACGATCAGCCGCGAGGAAATCGCCACGCTGCCGGTACGCCGTTACACCGGCGAGGTCTGGCTGGTGAATACGCCGCAAGTGTTGGCTGAAGCCATGCAGGACATTCGCCGGGAACGCGTGCTCGGCTTCGATACCGAGACCCGGCCGGCATTCAGGAAAGGCGAAAGCTATCTGCCCTGCCTGGTCCAGATCGCCACCGCGAACCGGGTGTATCTGTTGCAACTGGAGCAACTCGATTGCTCGCGTGAAATGATCGAACTGATGTCCAACCCGCGCCTGATCAAAACTGGTGTCGCGATTGCCGGCGATGTCGGACAACTCAAGCGCCTGTTTCCGTTCGACGCCGCCGCAGTGGTTGATCTCGGCCACATCGCCAAGCGACACGGCAATTCGCAAACAGGATTACGCAATCTGGTCGCGTTGTTTCTCGGCTGGCGGATGACCAAGGGCGCGAAAACAACCAACTGGTCAACGCCGCAGCTGACCCCGACCCAAATCGGCTACGCCGCCACCGACGCCTGGGCGAGTCGCGAGCTGTATCTGTGTTTCGAGAAAATGGACTTGCTGGAGAAATCAGGCGGTTGAATGCGCCTTTTCACGGCCAAACGCGCGGCCAACCGCGAGGCCAACCACGCGGCCAACCGCCGGCTTGATCAACGCTGATCAACTCGCGATCGGCACATCGCCGTTCGTTGCGCTCCATCTTGAGATCCCAGGCCGGCTAAGTGGTTGCGTTCCTGCGGTTACGTTCCTGCAGTTACGTTCCCGCCGATACCTCCGAAGAAGATGCGCCCTACATTCATGGTGAATGTGAACAGATGTCAAAAGTAACGTAATTGATTGTTTTTAAATGATGACATTTCGATTTCAAAACCTCTGAGGCACCACAAAAGAAATACTTGACCAAAATAAAGCAATATCAAGATACTTGTATCCGGTTTAAATCGAGACAAAAGCGAAGCAGGAATTCAACTTGTCATCGCACCGTTTTAAACCGCAAATCCAATTTCCAAACAAGGAGCCCACATGAAATTGCGCACTCTGGTTTTAGCACTGATGACCCTCGCCGCCCCTGTCGCCTGGTCCGCCGAGCCGATCGAAGCCATCCCCGTATTCAAGCCAAAGAACCCGGCCATGGTCGAGTTGGGCAAAAAGCTGTATTTCGATCCGCGTCTGTCCAAGTCGGGCTTCATCTCCTGCAATTCCTGCCACAACCTATCGATGGGCGGCACCGACAACCTGAAGACTTCGATTGGCCACAACTGGCAACAAGGCCCGATCAACTCACCCACCGTGCTCAATTCCAGCATGAATCTGGCTCAATTCTGGGACGGTCGTGCCAAAGACTTGAAAGCACAAGCCGGCGGCCCGATCGCCAATCCAGGAGAAATGGCGTTTACGCATGAATTGGCGGTGGATGTATTGAACTCGATGCCTGGCTACAAAGCCGAGTTCAAGGCGGTATTTGGCAAAGATGCTGCCAACATCGACATGGTCACCGATGCCATCGCCGCCTTTGAAGAAACCCTGACCACGCCACATTCACGTTTCGACAAATGGCTGAAAGGCCAAAAGAATGCACTGACCAAAACTGAACAGGAAGGCTACACACTGTTCAAGGACAGTGGCTGCACCGCCTGCCATTACGGCCCGGCCGTCGGCGGCAACTCGTTCCAGAAAATGGGTCTGGTCGCCAAGTACGACACCCCGAACAAAGCCGAGGGCGTGGCTGGTCTGACCGGTGTTGATGCCGACCGCATGAAGTTCAAGGTACCGACCCTGCGTAACG
>JAIFLB010000130.1 GCA_020049245.1 Betaproteobacteria bacterium
ATCGACTGACGCAACGGCTCACCGCCGGAAATCGCGATGAACAACCGAGACAGGGTGTCAGCGGCGCGCAACACGTTTGCGTCGCGATGTGTCAGCGACACATGCGAGCGCACCGCCTGGCGCAGGCCAGGCTCATCGACATCGCTCAGTGCAGCAAACATGGCGGGGACCGATGCCAGGCCGCCGATGTGAACATCCTCGACGCCACATTTCGCCGGCGCCAAGCCGCGGGCCAGATTGCCGAAGAAACCGCGATGACATTCCTCGATATAGGTATCCCGGTGACGCCCCGGCGTCAGCATGAAATCGAGGTATGTCGTCAGCCAACGCTCTGGGTCGTAAGCGCCGTGTTGCTGGATTTGGCCATGCAGCAAACGCGCCAGCTGGAAGTTGAGGGTGTTCTCGCCAGCCTGGAGGAACTGGTGATAGTGCACGCCGTGCTGCCCCCAGAACCTGGCCTGGTCGTGCAGGATTTCGCCACGGCGGATTGCGCGGCGGCAGAAAACCTGCAAGTTGGCCATAGTCGCGAACCAGCGCCGCCCGGTCGTAATACCAGTGCACCGGCATGGCGAGCGCATCGGCTACCAGGGCGCCATTGAGGGCGGCAAGAGATTCAGGCAAGGCCGTGTACTTCCCAACCAGCCGTCGGCGCTTTAGCGGAGCTATCGGGTACGCCCATGTCAGGCTCTGCCGGCAACGTAAGAAGGGGCTGCGCGAGCCGCCGCATAGGCTGTGCCGAATAAACCTAAATCCGGCAGTTGTCCGCCTTGTAGGAGCGTCCGCTTGCGGCGCGAGTGTTGCGGGATCGGCCCGCAAGCGGAGCCTCCTACCGCGTGCGAGTATCCAGGCGGCTTCACGGGGAAAAATCCGCACTCAACTGAGGTTTCAAGGATAAATCCTCAATCAGACTGGCGGTGGATTCCGGCTTCGCACTCGACATGCGGGCACGAATCGCCAGTGTCATCGCCAACGCCTGCAGTACATCGCCGTCGCTCAGGTCGCGGCGCCCAGCCAGGGTCTGACTGATGGTTGCCAACAGAGCGGTGATCAGATCCGAAACGCCCTCGGCGGAACGGGTATGCGAGTGCAACGGAAAATCGGTTTCAAACGCCTGGCCAGAGTCGATGACGGCTGTGAAGCCGAGCCTGCTGGTCATGATCTTTTCTCCGGGTTGGCGTGCGTGTTTACCTGCAAAGAACTGCTTTTAATTTCGTTATGTCCAGGACAGACAGATAGACCAGGGCATTGGTTCCAATGTCAGAGCGCCCCTGAAAATGAAAGCGCCCGCAATGAATGCGGGCGCCGGGAGGCTGCTGTAACAAGCGGGTCAGTACTGGTTTCCGGTCCACTCATCCAGCGGCACGCAGGCTTTCTCAATTGACGCGCATTGGTCACCCAGCATGGGGGCGAGACAGACATATTCCCGACCGTCATCGGCCACCAGATTGCGGACAGGTATCTGGCCCACAGTTTCGAAGCCACCGGTCTCCATCATCACGAAATCATATTCATCGCCGACTGTAACTTCGAGGCGACCACCATTACCCGCGCCATATTTTTCCCAGAAGGTGGCGGGATCGGCGCCTTCGTAGCTGGGTGACATGGCATGGTTGCTGTGCTGGTGCCAGGCAACAATGGACGGACTCTGCATCTGGTTTTCACTGGTAGCCGCAGCTTTGGCCATCATGCTGGCCTTGGCGAAAGTCAGGTCGGCACCTTGGTAGTTGACGTGAAGATTTTGCATGTTGCGTTCCTCTCAAGTGTAGTTGGCAAGCGATGAACCCGGGTGGACGAAAAAAATCGTCGCACTTATTGTCTAGGACAAATACAGCTAGTTTCAATATTTTTCGAGCGTCATAAATAAATAAAATGCACGTTTCCTGGCGGGTTAATGGTTCATGTTGATGGGATTTCGGCGGTGAATTGGTCGAAATGCTCAAAGCTTTGGAGCCGAATGGACCAAATTTCCCCCTTCAAGTTGAAGGCCACTAGCACAGATCAACTGGCTTTCGTTACCCATTGGCGCCAGAACCGACAGCAAAAAGGGGCGAAAGCGGAGTGACACGGGCTTGCCGTCCCCCACAACGCTAAGACTCAGAAAAGCGCGGAAAACGTGGCGCCGAAGAACGGTGCTGTGCCCAAGTCGACCTGGCTCAGCTCGTTACCAGATGAATCCTCGATTCGTAGCTGGCCAGCAGTCACGAGACCCGCGTAAAGGTTCAGTGACACCTGTTCACCAAAAGCGTGCGTTGCGCGGAGAAACACGGGTACGCCACGTTCCTCGCCGACACCGTTGGGCACTGGACCGTCATTGCTCAGGCGAAAGCGCGCGTTGCGCCACGCGGCTCCGAGCCCGACGTTCCAGCCGCTGTCGAGGCGGTACTCGAGTTCCAAGCCGGCTGGCCCGGTGGGTCCAGCGGGAAGCGGGTTCACCAGACGCCAGCGATCGTTAATCCGCCAGTCGACCAGCAGGAACGGGAATACGCTCGTTTCCTCGATGCGGTCGAATACGCCCATGCCAAAGCCGAGACGGTTGCCATTGTCGAAGCGTTTGGTCGCCGAGACGATGCCACCCCAGGCGAATGCGTCACCCGCATCGGCACCGTTCTCTCGGAACCAGTCGAACGAGGGCGTGAGCCCGACGCTCCAGCCATCGCTTAGCCCAAACGAGAGGGGGACCGATACGCCGTAACGTTGCACAATGTTCCATGGCGCAACGTTGCCGAAGCGGACTGGGTTCGAGAATGAATAGTCTGTGTAATCGTAGTTGAGTGTCACGCCGGCACGGTTGCCGCGGCCGAGGTCACCCAAAACGCCCGTGCGCACCATTGCGCTTTGCGCGCTGTAGTGGCCACCGCCGTCAAGATCGCCCTGACCCTGATAGACCGGGGTAACCGAGAGGAAAGGTCGCCAACCCATCTCCTGCGCTTGCGCCGCGCCAGCTGTCGCGAGGGCCAGGGTGAACACCGTCGAACTTATGCGAAGCGATACTTTAAGTTTCATCGAACCTCCAAAACAGGGCGTCTGATCACCACGGGAATTACGGGGTGCGGCACGGGAAATCCATATCGCATGTGCCGCTTCCCTTGGGTGGTCAAGACTGGACTATCCGGCCATCGAGAAGTTCGATCCGGCGCGCGCATTGCGCCGCGATATGCTCGTCATGCGTTGAGATCAGGAAGCTGGTGGCCATCGTCTGATTGATAGAACGGATCAGGTCCATCACCTGGTCGGCCGATTGCCGATCGAGATTGCCGGTGGGCTCGTCTGCTAGCACCAGAACTGGGTTGTTGATCAGCGCGCGGGCCACTGCGACACGCTGGCGCTGACCACCGGACATGGCCGATGGACGGTAATTCCTGCGGTCCGGGAGCCCAACGGCATCAAGCAATTCCATCGCCCGTTCCCGCATGGCGGGCGTTTCGCGGCCGGCGGCGGAAGCCGCGGGCATCATCACGTTCTCAAGTGCCGAGAGATCGGACAGCAAGTGATGAAACTGGAAAATGAAGCCCAGGTGCTTGCTGCGGAATTCGGTGCGCTGCGCTTCGCTAGCCTGCATCAGGTCCACGCCCAGCATCTCGTGAGTGCCCCCGCTCGCGCGCATCAGCGTGCCCAGAATGGTCAGCAATGTGCTTTTACCCGAACCGGACGGGCCAAGCAGCGCGGTCATTTCGCCGGCCGTCATCGAAAGGTCGATGCCCTTGAGAACAAGCACCTCGGCCTCGCCTTCGGCGAAGCGCTTTGTCAGGCCGCTGACGGAAAAGATCGCTTGCGAGCTCATGTCCCGATCGCCTCCACCGGGTCGATACGGGCAGCACGGCGGGCGGGCAGGATCGATGCAAGCGTTGCCGCAAGAGTGGTCAGCGTAATCGCCAAAAGGAAATCGCCCTGCTGCGGGTCGATTGGCAGCCCCCCGCTACTGACCTCAGTCACCGGCGGCAGTGGCAGGAGGGCGAACCATGCGGTGACTGCGCCGACGATTGCTCCGATGAATCCGATCAGCGTGCCTTCCAGAACGAAGATCGAGACCACCAGTCCGTTGCTGGCGCCCATCGCCCGCATGATGCCGATCTCGGATTGCCGCCTGACGATAGACAACAGCATGGCGCTGGCGATGCCGACTATGATGGTGACCAGGGAAAAGGCCTTGATGATGGTGCCGGTGCGAGCCTGCGCATCCAGCCCTTCGAATAGCTGGGCGTTGTCTTCAGTCCAGGCGGTGGCCTTCAGGCCAGTGGACCGCCGCAAGCGTTCAGCGATGTCGGCCGCGTCGATTGCAGGTTTCACTTTGATCTCGATGCGGGAAATCCCTGTCGACAAGTCGTACAGGGCGCGGGCGGTGGTGAAATTCATATAGACCGTCTGACGATCGGCGCCGGCAATGCCCAGGGTGAAGATACCGCCAATGCGGAAACTGCGCACCCGCCCGCGATCGGAACTCAGGCGGATCACCTGTCCCACCCTAAGGCCCAGATCGCGCGCCAGTCGACTGCCGATCAGGATACCGTCCGCAGGCAGGTTGCTGCTGCCATCTAAAATGGCCGCTTCGATATCGGCAATGTCGGACAGCTTGCCGGGCATCACCCCGATCACGCCCACGGGTACCACGGTCTGTCCCCGTTCGACAAAGGCGGAGCCGCGGATTTGCGGCGATACGGCGGTGACCCCCGAAGTCTGCTCGATGATCGGGATGACAGGCTGCCATATGGCAATCTGGTCGCGCCGGCTGAGATCCTTTTGACGCACGACTTGTTTGTGCGCATTGGGGGACAGTGTCACAGGATCGCGATCGGGCATTTCCAGCACGATATGCGGGATGCTCCCCACCGTCCTCAATGTGAGCAGGGTCGCCAACCCGCCGATCAGCGCGCTCATGAAGATGAAGACGCTGACGCCCAGAGCCACGCCTGCCATCAGCAACGCGGTCTGTCCCGGATGGGACAACAGGTGCCGGATGGCGAGCTTGACGGCATAGGGGCTCAACCTATTCCGCCCTCCGGATCTTTTCACCCGGCTGCGCCGAATCCGGATCGGCAAGGATACGCTCGCCGGGCTTGATGCCACTGGTGACGATGACCTCTTCAGCAGGCCAATCGACGTAACTGATCGGGCGCTCGATCACGACATTATCGTCGCCGACAACCCTGACCTTGGCTCCGCTACCGGACTGGATGATGGCGTTTCTGGGCACGCTGATGGCGCGATCCCGCTTCTCGATGACCAGATTGACCGTAACGGTAAGGCCTGAAGGCGCATCGATCGTCGCATCAACCAGGCCCAAGCGAACATCGCGCGCGCCTGTGGCCGGATCGACGCGTGGTTCGACATGCAGCACTTTGGCTCTCAGCAGACGATTTTGTCCCGGCAAGCTGATTATTGCCTCGATTCCCGGGCGGATTTCCGCGGCATAGATCTCATCAACCTCGATGGTGATTTCTGGACGTGAAAGATCGGCCAAGCGGTAGATGACATTTTCCAGACCCACTGTCTGGCCGGGATCGACGGGGCGTTCAAGGATCACTCCCGCAAAGGGTGCGCGCAGTACCCGGCGGTCGCGCAATTCGCGCGCCTGCATCACGCTGGCGCGACGGCGGCTCAGTTCCCGCTCCCCTTCAACCACCGCAAGGCGTCGTTGCTCGACATCACGCCTGATTGCGTACTGACTCAGCGCTTCGAAACGGGCCAGATCGCGTCGTGCCTGGGCAAGCGTTGCTTGCTGCGCCTGCACCGATGCTTCGGCCTCGGCAATCGCCGCTGTTTCCGGCGCGTCATCGATCCGCGCGAGAATTTGCCCCGCCACCACCCGGTCGCCAACATCGAAGGGCAAGGCGACAAGCTCGCCACCCAGCGTAGGGCGGATATCCACCTGAAGCCTTGGCCTGATCCGTCCATTTATCGCCAGAATCCGTTCGGCGGGCGCCGTCTTTACAACGAAGGTGGCCACTTCCTTTTCGCGCGGCGCCAGCAACCAGTACCCCGCCGACGCTAGGACAATTGTGGCCAGCGCAGCGAGAAAAAGCTTTCGTGCTTTCATTTTTATCCAATATTTACCCTACCGTGCATTGAATCGCCACTTAACAGCTAAATGCAATAGAACGCGCAATCGTGAACCTGCCGAATCCATATACGAATTTATTGAAAGGGAGGTAATGGTTGAACGGCTGCTACGCGAAAAGGAGCGGTCCCACCAGTTGCGAGCCCTCAATGACCGTCCGGCCGAACGGCTGTCCGTGGACCACCAACCTTGAGTGTCCGGCACGAATCAACCTTGCTGGATCAACTGGGCAATTGCTGCTCGTCCGCATCCGCCGCCGCCCGCCCCAAGGCGTGCGATGCCAGCGGCAACGCTGCGAAAAGAATTGCTACCAGCAGGACCAGCCGCCAGGTCCAGGCCCAGTCCCAGGCCAGCAAGCCGGCACCCAGCGCGAACAAAGTCAAGCTCAGGGTGGCGGCCTTGGTGGCGGCGTGCTGACGGGACAGGGCATCCGGTAGGCGATAGACCCCCAGCACGGCGATCAGCAGGATGACCAGTGCCAGACTGCAAATGAGCCAACCGAGGATTTCGTTCATTCCGATTCACCTTCCGTCTGTATCTGAATCAGCCGCGCCCAGGCCAGGGTGGCGACGAAACCGACCACCGCCAGGCCGATGGCGACATCGAGGAACACCGTGCGCTGGCTCAGCAGCGCTGCGCTCAGGCTGAGCACGATGGCGACGGCGAACAGCAGGTCGAGGCCAATGACCCGGTCGGTGAGCGTTGGTCCTACCAGTAGTCGGTGCAGGCCGGGCACGGCGGCGAGGCCGGCGACAACGACAAACAGCAGGGTCAGGGTCATGGCGTGGCTCCCGACAAGGTTCGCAGCGGCCGCACGAAGTCGCGCTGGATGGCGGCCAGCGTGGCCTCGGCCTGACTTGCATCGAGCAGGTGCAGGTGTATTTCGTGTTGCTCGATGTCGATCTCCAGACTGGTGGTGCCCGGCGTCAAGGTCGCCAGCACGCCAAGCAGGCTGGCGGCGCCGGGGCCGAGGTCGCCATAGTCCAGGCGGGCGAAGCCCGGCTGCACCTGGCCGCGCGGCGCCAGAATCACTCGCGCCGTAGTCCAGCCGGAGAGGACCAGTTCTTTCATAAAGTTGGCCAGCAACAGCAGCATGGCTTGGGGTCGTGTCATG
>JAIFLB010000067.1 GCA_020049245.1 Betaproteobacteria bacterium
CCGGCTCAAGAAACACGTTGTGGCCGGTTTTATCGGCAAAGCGTGAAATCTTGTCTTCGATTGAGGGGCAGTAACGCGGCCCGACCCCCTCAATGACGCCGGTATACAACGGTGATCGGTCCAACCCCTGACGAATGATTTCATGCGTCGCTTCATTGGTCGATGTAATCCAGCACGGCAACTGGGCGGGATGCATCTCGCGCCTACCCATGAACGAGAAAACGGGGACCGGATCGTCACCTGGTTGGATTTGCATCACCGAAAAATCGATGCTGCGGCCATCAATCCGGGGCGGTGTTCCCGTCTTCAGCCGACCGACCGGCAGGTTCAATTCACGCAAACGCGCGGCAAGCGACACCGCGGGTGGATCGCCCATGCGTCCAGCCTGAAAATTTGCCAGGCCTACGTGCACCAGACCGGCAAGAAAAGTCCCGGTGGTCAGCACGACAGCACGCGCCTTGAACACGATGCCAAGCTGGGTACGCACACCGACAACCCTGTCCGCCTCCAGAATCAGGTCATCTACCGCCTGTTGAAACAGGGTCAGATTGGCCTGGTTTTCCAGCCGACCACGGATCGCCTGTTTGTAGAGCAGGCGGTCGGCTTGTGCTCGCGTTGCCCGCACCGCCGGGCCTTTCGATGAGTTGAGCGTGCGGAACTGAATCCCGGCTTCATCGGTGGCAATCGCCATGACGCCGCCGAGGGCATCGACTTCCTTCACCAGATGGCCCTTGCCGATACCGCCAATGGATGGATTACAGGACATCGCGCCGAGCGTTTCGATGTTGTGGCTGAGCAGCAAGGTCTTTGTGCCCATGCGTGCCGAGGCGAACGCCGCCTCGCAGCCGGCATGGCCGCCCCCCACCACAATGACATCAAAAACTTCGGGAAAAATCATGGCCTTGCTGACGCTTCATGGACTTTGACAGGCGGCGGATTCTACGCCATGCGGACACTGGGTTCATGCTGTGTTTCACGTGAAACATCGTCAAGCGTGCGCATACAGTTGGTGATACAGACCACCACTTTGCATCAGGCTTTCATGCACGCCCTCCTCGACGATGCAACCATTTTCAAACACCAGAATACGGTCTGCCTGGCGCACCGCCGAAAGCCGATGCGCAATGATCAAGGTCGTCCGATTACGGAGAAAATCAGCCAGAGCCACATGCAGATCATGCTCGGTCTTGCTGTCCAGCGCCGATGTAGCCTCGTCCAGGATGACCACGCTGGGTTGCCCCAGAACCATTCGTGCAACCGCCAATCTCTGGCGTTGACCACCGGATAATCGGACACCGCTCTTGCCGATCAGGCTATCCAATCCAGCCTCCAGATTGGCGATGAATTCTTTCAGTTGAGCGATCTCCAGAGCGCGCCACAAGTCGCTGTCGCTGAATTGCCGCCCCATCGTCAAATTCTCACGCACGCTGGCATTGAACAGTACCGGGTGCTGCAATACGACGCCGACGTGCTCGCGCACCCGCTCCCAGCCAATATCAGCTACATCAATACCGGCATAACGGATCATCCCGGAACGCAAAGGATAAAGGCCGAGCAACGCTTGCACCAAGGTCGACTTACCACCCCCCGATGCGCCAACCAGTGCCACCTTTTCGCCTGGCGCAATGGAGAGATTGACCTCATCCAGCACGGTTTCGCCATCGCCATAGGAAAAGCTGACCTTGACCAGATCAAGCCCGATCGACTCCGATGCCATGAAAGGATTGCGGGTTGCCTCGCCCTGTTCCACCGGACGCAGTGCCAGCATGCTATTGATGCGCCCAATTGCCGCGTTGGCGGCGTACCAGGAATATTGAATATTGATGATCTCCTGCACCGGCGACATCATGAACCAGAGATAACCGAATACCGCCAGCATCTGGCCGATACTCAGATCTGAATACACCACCATCAGCATCGCTATGGCGCGAAAGATGTCGAAACCGGCAAGAAAGATGAAAAAGGAAATCCGGTTCATCGCATCGGATTTCCAGGCGAAAGCCGCCGCATGCTGGCGAATGTTTGCGGCGTTATCCTTAACCCGGCTCAGGTAATGTTTCTCCCGGTTCATCGCGCGGATCTGATTCAGCGCATCCAGCGTTTCGCTCAGCGCTTCCTGAAATGCCTCAAAAGCGCTGTTCTCGCTTTTCTTGAGTTCTTTCACCTTTTTGCCAAGGCGGGTCGAGAAGGCGATCACCAAAGGGTTTAAAAGAAGTATGAACAAAGCCAGTTGCCAGTTCATCCAGAGCAAAACCCCGGCAACGCCGACCAGCGATAGAACTGCAACCAGAAAGCCGGAAATTGACGCACCCAGAAAACCATCAACCGCATTCAGGTCAGTAACAAAATGCGAGGTCACTCGGCCTGAACCCAGCGTTTCATACTCCGACAGTGCGATCTTTGAGAGTCGATCGAGCATGTGCGCACGCATGCGATAGACCACGTCTTTAGAAACCAGCGAGAAAGTGCGTGATTGCCAGACGTTGAGCAGGATAGACGCCAGCCGCAGGCCAAGCGTCAAGGCAAGTGCAATCGAAATGAACAGAACCGGGCCATGCCAGCCGACAGGAAACCAGGGTGAGAAGAAAGCAATAAACCCGCCTGTCTGGTGAAGAAGTACCTCGTCCACCAGAACCGGCAGGAATAGCGGCACCGGTACAGCGCATCCAACGGCCAGGATGGCGATCAGATTGCCACGGATCAGCGCACTGCGGTGCGGTTGTACATCCGCCCAAATCGATTGCCATGAAAGAGAGGGGGAAACCGTGTAACGAGTTGTCATGATGTCGTCATGCCTGTCGGCATCAAATCAAATTGGGGTTGAACTGCATGTACATCGACTTATAAAAATACATAACTGATTGATACTTAAAGGGAAATATAAATACCTGACTGGCGCAAAAATTGCTGAATAAAGCTACGAATCGAAATTTAAGGAGCAAAACATGCTCGCTTGCACAGTACTCACACCCAATGTTCAACGTAAGCTATACAGAGACATGGCAGAAGACGGAACCGCCCTGGAACAACGCTTTCCGCGCATTGCCAATATGCTTTCTTCATTTTGGCAAACGCCAGATATCGACCTTTACCTCGATGGGTTGCTACTGGATGATCGCGGAGATCGGATGGGGTTCCCGATGGATGTTCTGGATGACTTGATGTTCCTCGCCAGTATTCGTTGGCACGAAACGCATCAATGCGGAAGGCTGATCGAAACAACCTCTGCTGATGCGTTCAGTTCCTTGGGAAGCCGGTCTGAACTGTGTAGTTCGAATTCAAATGCATGGGTGCTGCTGTAACTTGAAAACACAGTCTGGCAGGGATGGCATTTGACGTCTGCAACTACAAACAAAAGGTTCATTTCCCAATACAAAACTGGCTGAAGATTACGCCCAGTAGATCATCGGAACTGAATTCCCCGGTAATTTCCGAGACGGCATCCTGCGCCAAGCGAAGTTCCTCGGCAAAAAACTCAAGTTGCTTGCCTGCCGCAGCGGCAGCCTGAAGCCGGTCGCCCGCTCGTCGTAAAGCATCCAGATGACGGGCTCGGGCAATGAACATCCCCTCGCCCTGACTGTGCCAGCCCACCTCTTCAAGCAACTGTCTTCGAAGTAAATCGATGCCAGCGCCGGACTTGGCAGAGAGCCAGATTTCCTTGCCATCTGCGGAAACTCTCGCTGTGTCGCCCAAAATGTCGATCTTGTTGTGCAGCGTCAAACGCGGAATTGGCGGCAATTGCGCCAAAATCTTTGCCTCTTGTTCACCAATACCATGATTACTATCGATCAGCAGCAGCGCGATATCGGCTTTCTCAAGCACCGCCCAAGTCCGCGCAATGCCAAGTCGCTCGACTGGGTCGTCTGTTTCTCGCAAGCCGGCGGTATCTATTAGATGAATCGGCACACCTTCAATCTGAATCGCTTCCCGCAAGGTGTCACGCGTCGTGCCGGCATATTCGGTCACAATGGCCGCATCGTAGCCGGCAAGTTGGTTCATCAAGCTTGATTTACCGACATTAGGCTGTCCGATCAGGACCACATTCAAGCCTTCGCGCAGCAATGCGCCTTGTCGCGCTTGCGCCATCACCTCGCCAAGGCGAGCCTGCAAAGCAGACAATTTTCCCCAGGCATTGGCCTGTTCAAGAAAATCAATGTCCTCTTCGGGAAAATCCAGCGTCGCCTCAACCAGCATGCGAAGTTGGATCAACCCATCGCGTAATTGATTGATCTTGCTGGAAAACTCGCCTTCCAAGGTACGCAATGCAGAACGCGCTGCTTCACGGCTACTGGCGTCGATCAGGTCAGCAATCGCCTCGGCTTGAGCCAGATCGAGCTTGCCGTTGAGAAAGGCGCGCCGGCTGAATTCGCCGGGCTCGGCAAGACGCGCTCCAAGTTGCAAACAGCGTTCAACAACCAGTTGCAAGACTTGCGGGCCTCCATGGCCCTGCAATTCAAGAACATGTTCACCGGTAAATGAATTCGGGGCGGGAAAGTAGAGTGCGATGCCGTCATCCAGCGCGCCGCCCTCCGCATCCAGGAAACGCACATGGCTGGCGTGTCTGGCTTGCAAAACCTTGCCAGTCAACGCGCTAATGAAGGGATCAATGTCACCTCCGGAGAGTCTGACCACGCCAATGCCACCTCGCCCTGGCGCGGTGGCAATAGCGACGATGGTATCGCTGGCTGTCATGCGTGACTCAACAGATCAGCCACCCTGACGGACTCAGTGCTTGGCGTCGTTGGCCGCCTTGCCACCTGCTTCAATCACCGTGTTGATGCGCCACTGCTGAAGGATTGAAAGCACGTTGTTGACCAGCCAGTAAAGCACCAGTCCAGCCGGGAAAAACAGGAACATGACCGAAAAGATCACTGGCATTGCCATCATGACTTTTTGTTGCACAGGATCCGGAGATGCGGGTGACAGCTTGACCTGAATGAATGAAGTAATCGCCATGATCACTGGTAATACGTAATACGGATCAGGCTTGGAAAGATCTTGTATCCAGAGCGCGAAGGGCGCCTGGCGGAGTTCTACCGCTCCCATCAACACCCAGTACAAGGCAATGAATACTGGAATCTGCACCAGAATCGGCAAACAACCTCCCATCGGGTTGATTTTCTCTTCCTGGTAAATCTTCATCATGCCTTCATGCAGCTTCTGGCGATCGTCTCCATAACGCTCTTTCAGGTTCTGCAGACGTGGCGCCAGCTTGCGCATCTTGGCCATGGATTTATAGCCGGCAGCAGACAACGGGTAGAACACCAACTTGATCAACACCGTCAACAGGATGATGGACACCCCCCAGTTGATGACCAACTTGTTGATCCAGTTGAGCAGGATGAATATGGGGTAAGCCAGAATGGTCAACCACCCATAATCGACCACCAGATCGAGGCCAGGTGCCAATGATTTGATTTTCTCCAACTCTTGCGGCCCCGCATAAAGCCGCATCGATACAGATTTCTCTTCACCTGGATTCAACTTGATGGCGGGGAAAATCATGCCAGCGCTGTATTCGTTGTCACCAACCGCTCGGGTATAAAACTCACGCTGACTGGCATCTGCCGGGTCTGTTGTGACCCAAGCCGAGACAAAGTGATGTTGTACCAAACCGATCCAGCCATCCTTGGCTTCTTTGACAAACTCGGTCTTTCCCTTGCTGATGTCCTCGAATGAAACCTTCTGAAACTTGCCGACATCGGTGTAAATCGCGGGACCGGTAAACGTATGCATCAGTGCAGACTCGCCCTCTGGCGGCTGACCATGGCGCAGTATCTGATAGTACGGAAAACCTTCTACAACAGCGGCGCCACGATTGATGATCTGTGTTTCAACATCAACCACATAACTGCCGCGCTGGAATTTATAGGTGCGCACCACGTCGGCATTGTTGACGCTAGCTTTCAAAATAACTTTAAGTTCATTCTGGCCATCTTTCAGGCGGTACTCGCCTGGAACCAGTTCGAACACCGTCTTATGAGTAGGCAAAGTGCCACCGATAAAACCCATTTGAGCAAAGTAATTTCTTCCCGCTCGTTCTTCCAGCAAAACGAAAGGCTGATCAGCAGCCTCATTCTGGCGATAGTGGGTCAGAACCACTTTGCGAAGATCACCGCCGTTGGCATCAATTTCCGCGTCAATCACATCGGTAATGATGCGCGCGCGCGCTCCTTGAGCAATCTGTCCGGTATCTGCCAACTCGGTACCTGGTTTGAGTAACTGTCCAGGTTGCGGAAGTTCAGCATTGGCTGGAGCGACTTGCTTATTTTCCTTGCTGGCCTGGGCTTCAATTGCCGGTTGCGGATTGTTATAACTCTGCCAGGACTCCCACAGCAGCAAGGTTGAGAAAGAGAAAATAATGAACGCGATGATGCGTTGGGTATCCATGATGTCGGCAGATTTGGTTAATGGCAGTAAG
>JAIFLB010000191.1 GCA_020049245.1 Betaproteobacteria bacterium
CACTGGGTGGGCATGGATCAGAAACTGCTCGGGCATTACCGCAAGGGCGACCAGCAGGTCATGTTGTTTGTCGGCTGGTATGGCGCGCAACGCCAGGATGCGGAACTGATCAACAGCCAAAACTATATGGTTCGCCAGAAACACCCGGAGTGGCGCGAAATGCGCAGGGTGGTGAAGCAAGCCAGCCTGGATGGGCAGGTCATCCCGCTGTCTGAGGCCGGCTTGATGGCACATGGCAACAACCAGCGCATCCTGGTCTGGCAATGGCACCGTATCAACGGCAAGGATGGTATCAATCCTTACCAGGCCAAGTTCGATCTGGCGCTGAGCAAGCTGCTTGGTCAGCCGGATGAAGCCACTGCGATCATCGTTGCCACGCCCTATACGGAAGACGCTGAAGCTGCCGCCGCAACGCTGAAAGACTTTGTCTCCGCTCACAAGGTTGCGTTGGATAGCCAACTGGATCAGACCGGAAAACCATGACGTCGTCCTCTCCACCGGCTGCCAAGACCGGGCCGGTTCTGATTGCGCATGTGGTTTACCACTTTGGCACCGGCGGCATGGAAAACGGCATGGTCAACCTGATCAACCGGCTGCCGGAAACGCTATTCCGGCATCAGGTGATCAGCCTGACCGACCACACCGAATTTCGCCAGCGCATCCGCCACGACAACGTCGAATTCATCGATCTGGACAAGCAACCCGGGCATGACCTGTCCTGGATGCGCCGCCTGTACCGAATCCTGCGTGAAACTCGCCCGGACATCGTCCACACGCGCAACCTGAATGCCCTTGAAGCGCAGTTCGTCGCGGCGGCGGCACGGATTCCGGCTCGGGTGCATGGTGAACATGGGCGCGACGTGTTCGATCTGGAAGGCAAGAACTGGAAATACAACCTGCTGCGCCGCGCCGCGCGGCCGTTGGTGGATCAATACATCACGGTCAGCCGCGATCTGGCCGGCTGGCTGCAAGCGTCGGTTGGCGTCTCGGCACCACGTCTGAGCCAGATTTACAACGGCGTCGATAACGCGAAGTTCCATCCACGCGCGGGCGAGCGCCCGCAAGTTGGACCCGCAGGCTTTCTGACCGGTGCGACCTGTGTCATCGGCAGTGTCGGCCGCATGGCCGCAGTCAAAGACTATCCGACGTTGGTGCGCGCCTTCATTCAGCTGTGCCAATCCGGCGAACCTGCAAAGGGCGTGCGCTTGATGATCGTCGGTGATGGCCCTTCGCGGCAGGCTTGCCAGACATTGCTGGATCAGGCCGGGTTCGCCGACCGCACCTGGCTGGCGGGCAATCGGGACGATACCGCCGAGTTGATGCGCGTGATGGATATCTTCGTTCTGCCTTCGTTGGGTGAAGGCATCTCGAACACGATTCTGGAAGCGATGAGTAGCGGATTGCCGGTGATCGCCACCGCCGTGGGCGGCAATCCCGAATTGGTCAGCGCCGGTAAGACCGGTACCTTGTTCAAGCCCGGCGACACCGAGGCGTTGGCGCGCAGCCTGCTAGACTACGCCGCCGATCCCGCCCGGATCGCCAGGGAAGGTCAGGCGGCGCGGGCGCGTATCGAACGCGATTTCTCGCTCGAACGCATGGTCGCCGGGTATCAAACGGTCTATTTGAAAGCACTGGGGCGGATTCCTTGAGACAAAAATCGGCTCCGATACAAGATTCCTGATTCAAGATTTGTCCCGCGAAGCCGAAAAGCAATCGTTCGAAAACACGTAAATAACAGCAAAAACCAAGAGGCAAGCCAGCATGTGCGGCATTACCGGCATCTTTGATTTACGCGAGCAGCGCCCGATTGATCGGGAGGTGCTGCAACGCATCAACGACATTCAATGGCATCGCGGCCCGGATGAAGCCGGTCTGCATCTGGAACCGGGTCTCGGTCTCGGGCATCGGCGCCTGTCGATCATCGACATCGCCGCTGGCCAACAGCCGTTGGCCAACGAAGATGACAGCATCTGGGTGGTGTTCAACGGCGAAATCTACAACTTCGTCGATCTGATCCCGGAACTGACCGCGCTTGGCCATACCTTCCGCACCCGTTCCGACACCGAAACCATCGTGCATGCCTGGGAACAGTGGGGCGAAGACTGCGTGCATCACTTCCGCGGCATGTTCGCCTTCGCGTTGTGGGACCGGAACAAGCAGGTGCTGTTCATGGCGCGCGACCGGCTCGGCGTCAAACCATTGCACTACGCCATCACCGATGACGGTTTCCTGATCTTCGGTTCCGAACTCAAGACCATCACCGCCTGGCCGGGATTCCGCCGCCAGATCGACGACCAGGCGGTGGAAGAATATTTCGCCTACGGCTATGTGCCGGAACCGCGCACCATTTACAGCACCGCTCTGAAAATGTCGCCCGGCCACCGCTTGTTGATCAAGCGCGGCGAACCGGTCGGGCAGCCGCGTGAATACTGGGATGTGCCATTCAAGCCGCATCTCGATCTGTCGCTGGCTGATGCGGAAACCGAACTCATCGAACGCCTGCGCGAAGCGGTGAAGATTCGCATGGTGGCGGAAGTTCCGTTGGGTGCGTTCCTCTCCGGCGGCGTTGATTCCTCGGCCGTGGTGGCGATGATGGCCGGCCTGACCGACAAACCGGTGAAGACCTGTTCCATTGCCTTCTCCGACCCGAAATACAACGAAGCCGAATACGCCCGACAGGTTGCCGAGCGCTACCACACCGACCACCACGTCAGCACCGTCGAAGCGAACGACTTCAGCCTGGTCGATGAACTCGCCCACCTGTATGACGAGCCCTACGCCGACTCCTCGGCGATGCCCACCTACCGCGTCTGCCAGCTGGCGCGCAAGGATGTGACGGTGGCGCTGTCCGGCGACGGCGGCGACGAAAACTTCGCCGGCTACCGGCGCTATCGCTGGCACAGTTACGAAGAAAAGATGCGCTCGGCGCTGCCGATCGGCCTCCGCAAACCGTTGTTCGGCTTCCTCGGCCGCGCCTACCCGAAAGCCGACTGGGCGCCGAAAGTGCTACGCGCCAAGACCACTTTTGAAGCGATGGCGCGCGACACCGTCGAAGGCTATTTTCACGGCGTCTCGGTGATGGGCGACAACCTGCGTGACAAGGTGTTCAGCCCCGAATTCAAACGCCGATTGAACGGTTACAAGGCGGTCGAAGTGCTG
Organism: Betaproteobacteria bacterium; assembly: GCA_020049245.1. Taxonomy (GTDB): domain Bacteria; phylum Pseudomonadota; class Gammaproteobacteria; order Burkholderiales; family Thiobacillaceae; genus PFJX01. The sequence continues at coordinate 3,160 of JAIFLB010000191.1, forward strand.
CGCCGGCATCATGCCCACAGCCCGGCCACCGACACGGTTTCGCAAGTGCAGTATCTGGACATGAAAACCTACATGGTCGGCGACATCCTGACCAAGGTCGACCGCGCCAGCATGGCGCATGCGTTGGAAGTACGTGTGCCCTTCCTCGACCACAAGCTGATGGAATGGGTATCCGGCCTGCCGGTGGACTACAAACTGCGTGGCACCGAAGGCAAATTCATGCTGAAGCAGGCGCTCGAACCTCACCTGCCCAACGACATCATGTATCGCCGCAAGATGGGCTTCTCGATCCCGCTCGCCGAATGGTTTCGCGGCCCGCTGAAAGACAAACTCAATCAGGCGCTCAGTTCGCAACGCATGGCCGACACCGGCCTGTTCGACATGGCCTTCCTCCGCCGCATGGCCGACGAACACGCGCGCGGCGTGCGTGATTACAGTGCTTCGCTGTGGTCGTTGCTGATGTTCGAGGCGTTTTTGCGCAACAACGAAAACTGAACTTCCACACATTCCCATGACCCTGCGCATCCTCCACGTTTTCGACCACTCCCTGCCTTTGCATTCCGGCTACACCTTTCGCAGCGCCAACATCCTGCGCGAGCAGCGCAAGCTGGGCTGGCAGACCTATCACCTGACAAGTCCGAAGCAGGGCAGTTGCGCGGCGGCGGAGGAAGATGCCGATGGCCTGCATTTCTACCGCACACCGCAGCCGAGCGGACTCGCCAGCCGATTGCCGGTGTTGAACCAGTGGGCGTTGATGAATGCGACCGAACAGCGCTTGCTGGGGCTGGCCAGGGAACTCAAACCCGATGTGATTCATGCCCATTCGCCCGTGCTGAATGCCTGGCCAGCAATCCATGTTGGCAAAAAACTTGGCATTCCGGTGGTCTATGAAATTCGTGCTTTCTGGGAAGACGCCGCCGTCGATCACGGCACCCAAAGTGAAGGCGGCTTGCGTTATCGCCTGACCAAAGCGATGGAAACCCGCGCCGTGCAACGCGCCGATCAGGTGGTGACGATTTGCCAAGGCTTGCGCAGTGATCTGATTTCGCGCGGCATCCCCAGTGGCAAGATCGGCAGCGTGCCGAATGCGGTTGATGTCAACCACTTCAGCCTTAGCGCCGGCCCCGACCCCGAACTCAAAGCCAGGCTGGGCCTGGCTGGCTGCCGGGTGATTGGTTTCCTGGGCTCTTACTACGCTTACGAAGGCCTCGATCTGCTGATTGCAGCCTTGCCTGGCATCCTCGCCAAAGCGCCGGATGTACGCCTGCTGTTGGTTGGCGGCGGCCCGCAGGAAGCCAATCTGAAAGCGCAGGCAGCCGCCCTCGGGCTGGCCGACAAGGTGGTGTTCGTCGGCCGCGTGCCGCATTCCGAAGTCAGCAAGTATTACGACCTGGTCGATCTGCTTGCCTACCCGCGCCACGCCATGCGGCTGACCGAACTGGTGACGCCGTTGAAGCCGCTGGAAGCGATGGCGCAGGGGCACCTGCTGATTGCATCGGACGTCGGTGGCCACAAGGAATTGATCGAAGATGGCCAGACCGGCGTGCTGTTCCGCGCTGGTGACATCAGCGATCTCGCAGCCAAGGCAGTCGCCACGCTGGATCAGCCGGAAAAAGCCGCCGCCATGCGCGCCAATGGCCGTCGCTTCGTTGAACAAGTGCGCAACTGGCCGAACAGCATCGCCAATTACAAGGCGATTTACGGCGCGGCACTGGGGCGAAGTGTTTAACTGCGATCTGGTCGTTAAGACGATGAATCAGACAGGCTGCCAGCCAAACCAGCGACCCTCAGCCCGATGACCGAACCCCGCCTGATCGTCTTCTCCAGTCTGTTTCCAAACGCAACCCAGCCGACGGCAGGTTTGTTCATCCGCGAGCGGATGTTTCGCGTCGGCAAACAATTGCCGCTGGTGGTGGTCTCGCCCAAGCCGTGGTTTCCCGGCCAGAGTTTGATCCGCAGATTTCGGCCGCATTACCGGCCATTACCGGCGCGCACTGAATTCCAGGCTGGGGTCGAAGTGATCTTCCCTCGTTTTCTCGCCATTCCCGGCATGCTGCGCGGGCTCGACAGCCTGTTCATGGCGGTAGCCAGCTACTTCACGCTGCGTCGCTTGCAGGTGCGCGGTTTCAACTTCATCGACGCCCATTTCGCCTACCCGGACGGCCACGCCGCGCAGCGACTCGGGCGTTGGCTGGGCATGCCGGTGACGGTCACCCTGCGCGGCACCGAAGTGCCGCAAAGCCGAAATGCCGCGCTGGTGCCGAAACTGCGCCAGGTTTTTCGTGATGCCGACAAAATCATCACCGTATCAGATTCGTTGCGCCAACTCGCCTACTCATTGGGATTGGCTGTTGAACGCGGTCAGGTGGTCGGCAATGGTGTCGATGCCAACCGCTTCACGCCGGTGTCGAAAGCCGAAGCCCGCCAGCGTTTCAATCTGCCCTCCGCCGCGAAGGTGTTGATTACCGTCGGCGGATTGGTCGAGCGCAAAGGTTTCCACCGGGTCATCGCCTGCCTGCCGGCGCTGCTCGACAAGCATGCAGATTTGCACTACGTGATTGTCGGCGGCCCGTGTCCTGAGGGCGACATGACCCAGGCACTGAAAGAACAAGTGGCCGCGCTGGGCCTGAACGATCGTGTCCACTTTCTCGGCTCGATTTCTCCCGACGACCTCAAATGGCCGCTATCCGCCGCCGACGTTTTCGTCCTCTCGACGCGAAACGAAGGCTGGGCCAATGTCATTCTCGAATCCATGGCGTGCGGCGTGCCCGTCGTGGCCAGCGACGTCGGCGGCAACGCCGAAGTCGTCAGTCGCCCCGATCTTGGCGCAATCGTCCCGTTTGATGACCAGAACGCATTGACCGCCGCGTTGAACGCCGCATTGAGCCGGCAATGGGACGCGCAAGCGATCCGCAAATATGCGGAAGAAAACAGTTGGGACAATCGGGTGGAAATTTTGGTGAAGGTTTTTTCGCAAATGAAAGAAGGCGAGAGAACCCCCCGCTCTTGAACTGCCAGCCATTGTTTTGTGGCTGTTTGCCAGGGAGTTTGTTCGAAGGCGTAAATCGCAAAGCAAAGGCTTCAGGCAGTCAATCAACTGCTATTTCCAATAGCCGACCGAATCACAGTTAAACACGCGATGTCTCAGGCAGGGCAGCATTCAACCTTGAAACAGCAGTTGACGTGCGCCAGCACAAACTGGCAAGTGATCGTCGGTGAAAGTCCGATACAAGAAAGGAGTAGC
>JAIFLB010000066.1 GCA_020049245.1 Betaproteobacteria bacterium
CGGCCATGCCCCACTCGGCAAGCTCAATATTGTCCGGGCCGAAGAAGGCCACCCGGTCAAGACCATGCGTCAGATTCAGATCGGACCAGAAGGGGTCGAATACACGCGCAAGCGCAGACGAATCGCGACTACGCATGGCCGCACGCACACCAGGCAAATCGGCGACCAGCGTTCCGAGTGACTGCAAGCGTGCAGATTGCTGCTGAAACAAACGGCTCGCCAGGTCGGCAGAACGCGCCTGGTCCTCGACCAAGACCACGCTTTGCCGTTCGTCCAACTGACGCAAAGCCAGCCAGGTAAAGGCGGCAGTAGCAAATACCAGGGCCAGCCCGGCGAACAGTAGAATACGCAGCCGGATACTAAAAAACCGGGAGCGGGGATGAGCGGAAAACATCAGAAACGCCAAGCCGCTTGTAGCAGAAGCATGTCCCAGTTGCGAACCAGGCCTGCTGCCGGGTTGTCAACGCGCGCCAGCCAAGCGGTACCATCGACACGATGTACCTCGGCGGAGAGAGCCAGACGGTCCATATCCCGTCGCACACCGACCACCCAATCTTTCGCGAACCGGCTGTGCGCTGGCGCGCCGGGGAGAGAACTTGCGAAGCGGATGCCATCCCGATCGTTACGATCGAGATACAGCACGTCGTAACGCAGATATCCCTGCCAGCTATTGGCAAAGCGACGTGTTGCCTGCAGGTAGCCCGATTCGATCGTGTTGTCCTCGAATGTTGCACCGTAGTCTCGCGCGATCACCTGGGTTTGCGCGTACTCTGCGGTATAGGTCCAATCCTCGCTGTTGTGCTGCACCGACAATACCCAGGTCGGTAGACGATGCGTGCCGCCCAGCAGATCTAACGGTGGACTTCTGCCAGGTTGATAACGCATGTTCATTTCGCCCAAAGAAACTCCCATGCGCCAACGCCCACCATCGCGATCCAGCATGACTTGGCCGAGCCAGGAGTTCCTGCCGGCGAACTTGCCGGGCAGATCGCGCAGGAAAGTCATGTACTCTAGATCGACATCGTCGACTTCCGGCTGTATCGAACTGACCTGCCAAGATAAGGCCCCTTGGTCACTGTCTGCGTTGCCGTAAAGGGAGATTCCAGGCGCGGCAAGGAAAAAATTACGCACCTGATCCAGGTAGATCGACTGCGGCATGATGATACTTGGCCGGGTCTGGGCCACGTCTCGTGTGGTATTGAAGAAACCGTAAGGATTCTTGACCTTGCCCAGACGCACGCCGATCTGCGCCTCGCCTCTGTTGTACAAGGCGCGATCGACAAAACCATAGTCCAGACGCAACTCGCCCTCATCCGTATCTCCCGCCCAACGCGCCAGGGCTTGGCCGGAAATCAGCCAATCCGGGTTAGGTCGCCAGGATAGATTCACGCCCAACTCCCGCAAATCCCAGGCCAGTTCATCGTCACTATTGCCACCGACATTGTTGTCAGTGGTTCGCACAACGCTCTGGCTCAGGAATCCATGCGCCTGAATCCCTTCGGCGAGTTCCTGAGCGTTGGCTGGCAAGCTCAAGAAAGCGGCCCACAAGAATACGCACAGTCCCCACTTATTCAACATTGAGAATCTTGACCGGATCATTGGCCTTGACCTTCCTGACATAGCCGATGGCACCTGGGGTGACGGCCACCTTGTTTAAGAGTTCTTCTTCACTCATTGCCTCGCTGGGCGCCTGAGCCATGCCTGAATAGACCAGGCGATCCCAGGATTGGCGCAACTGGTAGGGGAAAATATTGAGGCGCTCCTTGCAGACCGCACCATGCAGGACGTGGTTGTCGGGCAGTACGAATACCCGGATGGGCGTGCCATCGGGCCATTTCACCTGACGCATGCCAAAGATGGCGCGCGCCGAGGCCAGGGAGATCGAATTCACTGAAACGTTCTTGTTTGCAATCACGTCAACTGCGCCAGCCAAACCGGGGGATAGGATCAGCGACAAAAGCAACGTGATGCCACAGATGACCCTACCATTGGGACACAACCGCAGATTTCGCTCAGTCACTTCAAACCCAGCACATCCTGCATATCGAACAATCCGACTGACTTGCCGGACAGAAACCGCGCCGCCCGCAATGCGCCCAGCGCAAAAGTCATCCGGCTGCTCGCCTTGTGGGTGATTTCCAGACGTTCGCCAATGCCGGCGAACATCACCGTGTGGTCACCAACAATATCGCCGCCGCGCACGGTAGCGAAGCCAATGCTGCGCGCATCCCGCTCTCCAGTGACGCCCTCGCGGCCATAAACGGCGCAGGTATTCAGGTCACGCCCCAATGCCTTGGCAACCACCTCGCCCATCCGCAACGCGGTTCCGGAAGGCGCATCAACCTTGTGGCGGTGATGCGCTTCGACAATCTCAATATCGAAATCCTCATCCAGCACGCGCGCTGCCATGTCGAGCAACTTCAGCGCCAGATTGACGCCGACGCTCATATTGGGCGCGAACACGATCGGAATCTGTTTTGCCGCCTGCTCGATCGCGGCCTTGCCGGTGGCATCGAAGCCGGTGGTGCCGATGATCAACCCTACCTTGCGTTCAACGCAGACATCGAGATGATGCAAGGTGGCTTCCGGCCGGGTGAAATCGATCAGCACATCGGCGCCGATCAATGCAGTGGCAACATCAGCGCTGACCTTGACTTGCAAAGACGCGCCGATCAGCGCGCCGGCATCCTTGTCGAGGCTGGCACTGCCGTCGCGATCCAGGGCGGCATGCAATTTGAGATCCGACGCCGTCAGCACCGCTTCCAACAGGGCGTGGCCCATGCGACCGGAAATGCCGGCGATCGCGACCTTGATCATTTCTTGTCCCCTTGGGTGTCCCCTGCCGGAAGCTCTGGTTTGGGCAAAACATCGCCTTGCAACAGTTTCAGGCGCTCTTCTTCGAAAATCACTGTAATCCGCCGGTTTTCCACCACCTTGCCTTCCTTCTCCAGGCGGTAAACATAGTCCCAACGGTTGTTATGGAAGGGATCGACGATCAATGGCGTGCCCAGGATGAAGCGCACTTGCGAAGGCGTCATACCAGGCTTGAGTTTATCGAGCATTTCCTGGGTCAGGACATTGCCCTGCGGAATGTCGATCTTGTGGGGTTTGATGCGATCGATCGGGTTGGAGAATGAGCCGCAACCGGCCAACAGAGCGAGGAGTAACCAGAGGAAAAAGCGCATATGCGGGGTCAATAGTTGGTCAGGTCGAAAGCCGCGCTATGATAGCGCGCATCACTCCGCCACTCATAGCCGATAGCCAATATGACCAGCACCGATCAACTCAAGACCCTGGGCCTGAAAGTCACTGGTCCGCGTTTGAAAATCCTCGCCCTGTTTGAACAAACCGATCAGCGCCATCTGACCGCCGACGATGTGTATCGTCTGTTGATGACCGATAGCGTCGATGTCGGCCTGGCCACGGTGTACCGTGTGCTGACCCAGTTCGAACATGCCGGCATTCTGATTCGGCATCATTTCGACAATGACAAGGCGGTTTACGAACTCAACCGGGGCGGCCATCACGACCACCTGCTTTGCCTGCAATGCGGCCATGTGGAAGAGTTTTACGACGAGGAAATCGAGCGTCGCCAACATGCCATTGCGAAGAAACACGGCTTCAAACTGGCCGAGCATGCGCTGCATCTGTACGTTGAATGCGAACGCAAGAATTGTCCGCACCGCGAGAAGAAATAAACCACGCCGACTTCAGCCGACGACCAGCATTTCCTCGGCATGCGCGCGTGTCGCGTCGGTCAGCTTGACACCGCCCAGCATGCGCGCGATTTCCTCGATCCGCTGTTGATGACTCAACAAACCAACTTGTGACACGGCGCGCCCGTCACGATTCTGCTTGCTGACCTGGTAATGCCGCGCTGCGCGCGCCGCAACCTGAGGCAGATGCGTCACGCAAAGCACCTGCCGCGTCCCGCCCAGCTCGGCAAGCAAGCGACCAACAATTTCCGCGACGCCGCCACCGATACCGCTATCGACTTCGTCGAACAACAGGGTTGGTGCACCTGAAGTACCCGAAAGCACGGTCTGCAAAGCCAGGCCAATGCGCGACAGCTCACCGCCGGAAGCCGTCTTGGCGAGCGGCTTGACGCCCTGCCCGACATGCGGCGAGACGCGGAATTCAACTTCTTCCAGGCCGAACGCGGCGGCATCTTGATTCACCAGACCGGTTTCGAAGCTGCCGCCCTGCATCGACAATTGCTGCATCGCGGCGCTGACTGCCTGATCCAGCTTGCCCGCCGCAGCCTGGCGCTTTTTCGAAAGTAATTGCGCCAAGCGGCGATAGTCTGTCTCCGCCGCCGCTTCTGCTGCCGCCAGGGCAGCCAGATCGGTAGCTGCACCAAGTTGCCGCAACTGGCTGCGGGTGGTGGCGAGATGTTCAGGAATCTCCTCCGGTCGCAGGCGAAACTTGCGCGCGGCGGTCTGCACCGCAGTGATGCGCTGTTCCGCCAGATTCAACGCTTCCGGATCGAGATCGACGCGATCGGCATAGCGGCTGAGTTCGCGCGCGGCTTCATGCAGGGTTTCGGTGGCGCTTTCGAGCAACCCGAGCGGCTCGGACAACGCCGCATCGATCGCGGCCAGATCGGCCAGGTTGCCGCGCAAGGCACGCAGACGATTCAGCACGCCCGTCTCTTCCGCCTCCAGCGTATCGCTTGCAGTTTGCGCGCCGGTGGCCAGATCGGCGGCATGCGCCAGACGCCGATGCGATTCCTGCAAGTCTTGCCAGGCATCCAGGCTGAAGTCGAGGCTGGCGAGTTCCTGCTCGATCCAGCTCAAGCGTTCCCGCTCGGCATCCTGTTCGCCGGCATGGTTCTGTGCCGATTCCCGTAGCGCGGAAGCTTCCCGCCAAACGCGATAAGCGCGCGCGGTCTCGCCGGCAAGCTCGGCAGCACCGCCGAAAGCATCCAGCAGGCGTCGCTGCTCGGTCGCTTTGAGCAAGGAGTAATGCGCATGCTGACCATGAATATCGACCAGATACTCGCCAACCGCCTTCAATTGTTGCGCGGTGCACGGACGACCATTGATGAATGCGCGCGAGCGGCCGGAAACTTCAACCACGCGCCGCATCAGCAGCACAGATTCCTCGCCGGCGAGATCATTTTCAGTCAGCCAATCGTTTACCGGGCTATCAGCTGAAATGGCGAATTCAGCCGATATTTCGGCCCGTTCGGCGCCTTCCCGCACCACGCCGGCATCGGCGCGTTCACCCAGAACCAGTGAAATGGCATCCAGCAGAATGGATTTGCCGGCACCGGTCTCGCCGGTCAATACCGAAAAGCCGGCGCTGAAATCGAGCGACAGGTGATCGACCAGCACAAAATTGGAAATCGACAGGGACAGCAGCATGGTTAGTCGGCGGTTCTCACAGCTTCTCGCCCCAATGCAGCTTCTGGCGCAACGTGTCGTAATAGTTGTGGCCTTCCGGATGCAGCAGGCGGACGGTGTTATGGGCGCGCCGAATCACGACGCGGTCGCCAATCTGCAGATCGGCATGACGCTGACCATCGAAGTGGACGCGAACGTCATCCGCATGAATCAGGTTGACCTCGATCTCGGACCGGCTATTCACCGCAATCGGCCGCGCCGACAGCGTGTGCGGGCAGATCGGCACCATCACCACGGCTTCCAGCGTCGGATGCAGGATCGGCCCGCCGGAAGACAGCGCATAGGCCGTCGAACCGGTCGGCGAAGCCACTACCAAGCCGTCGGCGCGCTGGCTGTAGACGAACTGGTTGTCGATGTAGACCTCGAATTCGATCAGCCGGCCAGTGGAACTCTTGCTCACCACCACGTCGTTGAAAGCATAGGAAGCGATCAGCACATCCTCGTGCCGCTCGACGCTGGCCTCCAGCATGATGCGTTCTTCCGCGACATACTGGCCGGAAAGCATGTCTTCCAGGGTGGTAAACATGGTGTCGATGGAAACATCGGCGAGGAAGCCCAGGCGACCCTGATTGACGCCAATCAGCGGCACGCGATGATCGACCAGCGTGCGCGCGATATTGAGCAAGGTGCCGTCGCCGCCCATGATGATCGCCAGATCGACCATCGGGCCGATTTCGCTCAATGTCACCACCTGGAAATCGCGGATCTGACAGCAATCAGCGGTATGCGGCGTAATCATCACCTGATGCCCGCGCTGCCGCAAAAAGTCAGCCAGACGCAGCAGCGAGCTGGAATTACCCGGGCTGTTGAATTTTCCTACTAGCGCTATCGTCTTGAAATCAGCTTTCATGGCGCGAAATTATAGCCATCCCGTTATCATCTCCCGCCATGCTTAATGATCGCGCCCGCATCCTGCTCAAGGTCGAAGCATTCCGGCCTGAACCTGTCGTCGGCGTCGATTCGCAACATCATGTCCGACCTCGAAGAAGGCGGCTACATCACCAGCCCGCACACTTCAGCGGGGCGCATCCCGACACCACGCGGCTATCGGCTGTTTGTCGATACTCTGCTGACCGTCAAACCACTCGAGCAAGGTCAGGTTCGCCAGATGGAAACCACCTTGTCACCAGATGACCCACAGCGCCTGGTCAGCGCCGCTTCGCATCTGCTTGCCGAACTCACCGCCTATGCCGGCGTTGTATTGATTCCGAAGCGACGCAACCTTGGCCTGCGCCAGATCGAGTTTCTCAGCCTGTCCGATAAACGTATTTTGTTGATTATGGTTACCGCCGACGGCGAAGTGCAGAACCGGGTCATCATCACCGACCGCCATTACGATCCCAATCAACTGGTCCGCGCCGCCAATTATTTCAATCAACATTTTGCCGGTCATTCGTTCGAGCAAGTGCAACCCCGACTGGCCAGGGAACTTGTGGAACTGAAGTCGGATATCAGCCGGCTGATGGAAATGGTGGTTGCCGCCGGTACCGACGCATTCAGCGATGTCGGCAAGGAATATGTGTTGTCCGGCGAACACAACCTGATCAACACGCCTGAACTCACCTCCAACATGGTGCGTCTGCGCGAACTGTTCGGCCTGTTCGAACAGAAAACCGAATTGATGCAACTGCTCGATGTCGGCCACGCCGCAAACGGTGTGCAGTTGTTCATCGGCGCCGAATCCGGCGTCGCCAGCCTCGATGAATGCAGCGTCATCGCGGCGCCCTACGAAGCCAATGGCGAAGTCGTCGGCACACTCGGCGTCATCGGCCCGACCCGCATGGCCTACGAACGCGTCATTCCCATAGTCGATATCACCGCGCGCCTGCTCTCCAACGCGCTGACCTATCACTGAAAAAGACCATCATGCCCTTCTACCAGCCCGAACCGCCCTACAGCCATGGCCAAGCTGCCCGCACCGGCATTTTGTTGATTAATCTGGGCACCCCGGAAGCGCCCACCGCAAAAGCCTTGCGGCCCTATCTGAAGGAATTTCTCTCCGATCGCCGCGTGGTGGAAATTCCGCGTCTGATCTGGTGGTTGATTCTGAACGGCATCATCCTGAATACCCGGCCAAAGAAATCAGCCCAAAAATACGCCTCGATCTGGCGTCCGGAAGGATCGCCGCTGAAGCACTTCACCGCCCGCCAAGCCGACTTGCTGGCTGCTGAATTGGCACGCCGCAGCGCGCAACCGATCGTTGTCCACTATGCGATGCGTTACGGCCAACCCTCGGTCGACTCGCAGATACAGGCAATGAAAGCACAAGGTGTCGACCGCATTCTGCTGTTGCCGCTTTATCCACAATATGCCGCCAGCAGCACAGGCTCGGCGCTCGACGCGGCCTGGTTAAGCCTGCTGCACCAGCGCAATCCACCAGAAATCCGCGCGCTGAAGCATTTCCACACAGATGCCGGTTATATCAATGCGCTGAAGCAAAGCGTGCAAACCTTCTGGGCGGAACATGGTCAGCCCGATGTGCTGGTGATGAGTTTTCATGGCATTCCGCGCCGCTCGCTTGATCTTGGCGACCCTTACCACTGCGAATGCCACCGCACTGGCCGCCTGTTGGCAGAAGCGTTGAACCTGACCTCGACACTGGAAGAACTGGGGCATCAAAAGACACAGCGTGTCGATGTGATCTGCCCCGGCTTCATCGCCGACTGCCTGGAAACTCTGGAAGAAATCGCGCTTGAAGGCAAAGCCGACTTCCTCAAGGCCGGTGGCGGTCAATACCACTACATCGCCGCACTGAATGATCGGCCAGTCTGGATCAACGCATTGGCCGATCTGGCACTGGCTCAAATGGGGGGCTGGGTGCAGCCGAATTACGATGCCAACGCAGAAAAAATGTCACTTGAACTGCAATGCCAACGGGCACAAACGATGGGCGCGAAAAATCTTCTGAAATAACTGAAAAATCCCCGCCAAGCCGCGCCAATATTAGAGTTTGCTTGTTGACTGGTACAAAAGCGTCATGCAAACATGGTCGTCGGCATTGATCCTGGTCAAGATTGACAAGGCAGTCAAAAGACTTCTTGGTCGCTCCAGGGTTGCAGCTCAGCATGGAAGTCGGCTTGCCGTCGTATTTTTTCCCAACCTGGAGGAAGACATGAAGAAAACTCTCGTAATCAGCTTGATGTTCGCTGGCGCCGCTGGTGCATTAAGCGCGACATCAGCTCAAGCTCTCGACACCAAGGCGCGTTTCATGGCCGCCAACTGCGCTTACTGCCATGGCCCGGAAGGCAAGAGCCGTGGCGCCATCCCGAGCTTGGCTGGCCTTGAAAAAGGTTATTTCGTTGAGCAGATGAAAGCCTTCCGTGATGGCTCTCGCCCCGCCACCGTCATGCAGAAACATGCCATGGGTTATACCGATGCTGAGTTTGACCAGCTTGGCGCCTGGTTCGCTGCAATCAAGTAAACGTTAACCGGAGACACACCATGGCATTTGATCGTCGCGAATTTCTGAAAATTTCTGCTGGAGTCACCGGCGCAGCCTCACTTGGCGCCATCACTGGCTGTGCTGCCACATCCGCTACCCCAGCCAAGGCAGCCTATAAAGTCGTCATCGTTGGTGCCGGTTTTGGCGGCGCCACCTGTGCCCGCTACCTGAAAATGTGGGAACCCAAGATTGAAGTCACCATCATCGAGCCGAACGCACATTTCGTATCCTGCCCGACCTCGAACGGCGTGCTGGCTGGCTTGGCCAAGATGGAAGACATCACCTTCACGTATGACTACCTGAAAAAAGCTGTCAATCATTGGGTGGCTGATGCCGTTACCGGCATCGACACCGCTGGCCGCACAGTGAAAACTGCGGGTGGCGCTACCATCAGCTATGACCGCCTGATTGAAGCGCAGAAAACCATCATGCACGCCTGGAAGGCCGGTCCGCAGACCGCCACGTTGCGCAAGCAACTGGAAGCCATGCAGGACGGTGGCACCTTCGTCATGTCGGTGCCGATGGCCCCGTACCGTTGCCCCCCCGGCCCCTACGAGCGCGCCTGCCAGGTTGCTACCTACCTGAAGAAAGCCAAGCCGAAGTCCAAGATCATCATTCTTGATGGCAACCCGGACATCGCATCCAAAAAAGGCTTGTTCGAGGCCGCCTGGAAGAAGCACTACGGCTATAAAACCGACAACAGCATGATCGAGTACCGTCCCAACAACATGCCGCGCTCGGTCGACCCGGTCAAGATGATGGTCGGCACCGAATTCGACGATGTGAAGGGCGACGTGATCAACGTAGTGCCGCCGATGCGCGCCGCTGCAATCTGCCAGATGGCCGGTGTCCGTAGCGATTCCTCAGGCACCTGGTGTCCGATCGACTATCGCAGCTTCGAATCGCTCACTGTGAAGAATGTCCATGTTCTGGGCGACTCGACACTGACCAACTTCCCGAAATCCGGCTCGGTGGCGAACAACACTGGCAAGATGGCTGCCGCTGCGATCGTGGAAATGTTCAATGGCCGCGAACCTGACTCTGCTCCGGTAGTGACCAACACCTGTTACTCGGCATCCACCGAAGGCACCGCCTTCCACGTCGCTACGGTTTTCCGTTATGCACCCGAGAAGATCGCTGCCGATGGCAAGGTCACCCCCGCTGCGATGATCGCCCAAAAGGGCGGTGGCGTTTCGAAGGAAGAAAGCGAACTGGAATTCGCCTACATGGAATCGTGGGCCAAGAACGTCTGGGCTGACACACTGGGTCTGCCAGGCTAAATCCTGGTCATATCTGAAATCCAAAAAGGAGGGGGAATCCCCTCCTTTTTTTCGTCCCCAGATTGTGGAAAAGACGCGAAACCGAAGCAATCAAATATGCAAAATCTGGCCTGATTCCAAGCGTTCCATGACAAGCCGCGTATCCGACGGCAAGTTGCCGCGCAACTCAGCCATGATCTCAGCCTCGGCGCCCGGTTTTAGATGTGTGATCCAGACCTTCGCGGTCAACGCCAGTTGCGCCAGATGAGTTGCCAATTCAAGCGCATGGAAGTGACGTGAAGCCTCGGCGATGTCTCGCTGCGCGCTGACATATGAGCATTCCACCACCAGATGCAGCAGATCCGGAATCTGCTCCACCATACGCCAGAGTGCTGGATGGCTATTGGTATCAGCGGAAAACAGCAAACTCCCCTCCGATCCATGCAGATGAAAACCTGAAGTTGGAACCGTGTGATGCGCCGGTATCGGTGTGATCTCACGCCGCCCCCCTGTTGCATCCGGCTGGCTCCAGACTTCACCGAGAGAAACGGGTGAAAAAACCAGAAAAGGCGCCTTGAGCGAAGGGATGCGGGAAAAATCCGGCCAGATGCGCCAGTTGAACAGGTGGTCTTTGAGAATTTCCAGCACTTCCGGGATGGCATGCAACTGCAAAGGCTTGTCGCGCTCGTTGGCGACACTGTCGAGCAGCAAGGGAAGACTGAGGATGTGATCGAGATGACTATGCGTGATGAAGACATGGTCGATTCGCGCCATCGCAGCGCGTGACAGACTCAGCACACCGCTACCCGCATCAAGCAGGATGTCGTCGTCGATCAGAAACGATGTCGTTTGACGACCATCGCCAATGCCACCGGAACAGCCCAGGACTTCAATTCGCATGGTTAGATGGATTACTTGGTGGTGTAAGTAAAAACACCATCCCAATCAGTTGGCGGCGGGTTTTCACGGAAGTGGGCGATGCGTTCCAGATAAACCATGTACAACTTGCTCGGGAACCGCTTTTGAGCTTTACGCAAAATGTCTTCCGCCAGATCAAAGTCACGCAGTTGAAATGCCGAGCAGGCTTGCTCGAAGTCCTGTTTTCGCTTGAGCGCGGCGATATCGACTTGATCCTTCGGACCCAGCGGTTCATAGATTGTCACCGGATTCGCCTTGCCTTTGACACGCACGACGTCGACACGCATGAATTCAATGTCGGCGCAAAACCCTACCGTGTCTTCGCCAACCAGAATGCCCAAACCATATTCCTTGGTCAGCCCTTCCAGACGCGACGCCAGGTTCACCGCATCGGCCATCACGGTGTAGGCCATGCGAAATTCAGAGCCCATATTGCCGACATTCATCCTGCCCGAGTTCACCCCGATGCCAATCTTGATTTCCGGCCAACCTTTCAGCTTGATTTGGGGATTCAATTCATCCAGATCGCGCTGCATTTGCAACGCCGCCATGACCGCATCCCGCGCGTGATTGGGATCAGCCATCGGCGCACCCCAGAAAGCCATGATCGCATCGCCAATATATTTATCGATGGTGCCCCGACGTTGCTGAACGATGCGAGTCATCGATGACAAGTAGAAATTCAGCATTTCGGCCAATGATGACGCGGCCAATCCTTCAGAAATACTGGTGAAGTCACGAATATCGGAGAACAACACACTCATCTCGCGCGATTCGCCCTTCAGGTTGTAGCGATCCGGGTCGCGGCTCATTTCGTCAACCAGTTCCTTCGGCACATACTGACCAAAGAGCTTGGTGATCTGGCCCTTGGCGCGAGATTCAACGAAGAAACCATATGACATGTTGACGACGAACAAGCCAAGCACCGAGATGATCGGCGCACCGAGCGGAAATTCCATGTTCAGCGCATTCCAGGCCCAGACATCCAGCGTGATGACCAGAACCAGAAATCCCAGCGTCGAGAGCGCGGCGATCAGCGGTGTGGTCATCGGCAACAGCGTGCCGATGACCAGCCCCAGAATCACCACGCTGATCACGCTCATCGTGGTGAGCTCGCGCGGCTTCCATTTCAGATTCTGGCCGAGAATGCCGGACATCAATGAAGCATGAATCTCCACCCCGGGAAAAACCTCGCTGACCGGTGTGACGCGAATATCGGCGAGCCCGGGAGCCGTGGTGCCGACCAGAACGATTCGGCCTTCGAGATGGCTCGCCGGCTCTTGACCGCTGATTACATCCGTCGCCGATACATAGCGGTAGGCGCCTGGGGCGCGATAAGGCACCAGCACACCGCCCTCGCTATCGAATGGAATCTTCAGTCCATCGATATCCAGTGCATGTGGCTGGAATCGATTGAAACCATCCCCCCCTGGATTCACCAGCCGGACATCAGCGACGCCCAACGCGGCTTGCGTCAACCGGATGGGCAACGAGGCGAAATAGTTGTTCTGATAGCCGATCATCACCGGCATGCGTCGAATTACGCCGTCGTTATCTGGCAAGGAGTTGTAAAACCCCGCCCCGGTGGCTTTTTCCAGCAACATCGGCAAACTGCCACCATAGCCTTCTGCTTGTATGAAACCCTTGGCCAGACCGCCAAGTTGGTCCTGGTTGAACAGTGGTTTCGGTAACGTCGCGATGCGTTCAGCGCCTTGATTGAAATTGAAGTAATAGCCCAGAACCGAACTGCCTTTGGCCAGGGATTCGGCAAACTGCTGGTCATAATCCAGGCTGGGACGCAACTGCTCCAGCAACCCGCCAAACAACGGTTGATCCTTCAATTCATTAGCCGCCAATCGTTCGAGAACCGGCAAACCGGAACTGGCATCCGGCTCGGAAAATGCAATGTCGTAGCCTATCGCCGCAACCCCATATTGCTCGAACAAATTTTTCTGCATCCGCGCCAGCTTTTCGCGCGGCCACGGCCAGCGGCCTTCCGCTTGCAGACTTTTGTCGTCGATATCGACGATCACCACCTGATCATCAACACCCTGTTCCATGGTCGCGCCAACCTTGAGGTCATACATGGCGTAATCGAGCCAATCAACAAAACGAAGTGGTACCAGACCGGTCAAGTGCAGCGTCAGCAGAATGATCAATATCGCGCTGAGGGTAAATTGGCCAACGAATCGACGGCTGCGCAAGGTCATGTTTAGGCTGCTCCAGCTTTATATGAGTGAAATTTCATGTTTTAAGAATGTGACTCGGACGCTGCATAACCGGGAATCACAGTTTCGTCGACAACGTCGATTTGTTCCGGCTTGAGATACGCCTTGGCATAGTCGAGATAGACCTTTTCCCGCACAAAGACATCGAACAGATCGGGGTCGATGTGATTATCCAGCTTCATGCGGCCAAGAATAGCCAGAGAACGCGACAAAGACATCCCCGGTTTGTAAGGACGGTCACTGGCGGTGAGCGCTTCAAAAATATCGGCAATGCCCATGATGCGAGCCTGAATCGACATCTGGTCGCGCGTCAATCCTTTCGGATACCCCTTGCCGTCCATGCGTTCATGGTGCCCGCCAGCATACTCCGGCACGTTGCGTAAATGGCTCGGCCAAGGCAAGGCTTCCAGCATGTGGATGGTGGAAACAATGTGATAGTTGATGATGTCGCGTTCTTCCGCTGACAGGGTGCCTTTGGCAATGCACAACTTGTCGATTTCTTCCTCGCTCAGGAGTGGCTGCATTTCCCCGGCGGCATTGCGCCACTGATATTTTTTGCCAATCTGGCGAACTTGCGCCTGCATCTCGGGCGACATGAACTCACCGCCAATATTGGCCCTTCGCAGGAAATCCCGCGCCTGATCAAGTTCTTCGCAATCGCTTTCATATTCGGCTTGCAACGCCACGGTGTTGAACTCAGGCGCGGAAACTTGCGCTTCCAGCATCCGGATGCGTGCATCGCGCTTCAGCACTTCGAAACGGATGTCAACGGAATGAATCCGGTCAAATATGGTTTCCAACTTGGTCGATTTATCGACGATATGCACCGGCGTCGTGATCTTGCCGCAATCGTGCATCAAGGCGGCAATTTCCAGTTCGCGTCGATCTTTCGCGGACAGGCGAAACTCCCTCAGTGGCCCCTGCTCGGTTCGACTCACCGCATCCGCCAGCAACATGGTAATAACCGGCACGCGCTGGCAGTGACCATGGGTGTAAGGTGATTTTTCATCCAGCG
Organism: Betaproteobacteria bacterium; assembly: GCA_020049245.1. Taxonomy (GTDB): domain Bacteria; phylum Pseudomonadota; class Gammaproteobacteria; order Burkholderiales; family Thiobacillaceae; genus PFJX01. The sequence goes on from JAIFLB010000066.1 coordinate 14,268, forward strand.
CATTCGAAATCAGCGTGATAAAGGCGACAAACAACGTTTCCAGGCGATCGATCAACTGCCGGTTGGTCATTACCACCGCCGCCTGCGAGGCGAGTGACTCGACCAGATATTGATCATCCAGGTCAAAGGGAATGATCTTGCCGCTCACTTCATCCTGGGCATTGATCAACTGCAATACCCCGATCACGTTCGCCTCATGGTCCTTCATCGGCACGGTGAGGAAAGAGCGGGACTGGTAACCATTGAGTGCATCGAAGCGCCGAGTGCCGGAAAAATCAAATTCCGAGGCATCGTAGACATCGGCGATATTGATGGTTTTGCCAGCAATGGCGGCCGACGCAGAAACCGTCGCCAGATTCGGACTGCCATCCGGCAGGTACATCGGAATGGGCTCATGCGCCAGGACACCACCGCCGCTACCGAGATGGATTCCCAAGGTATTGTTGCGGATGATGGCAAACTCAAGTTGCTGCTGGTGAATCAGATAAATCGTCCCGCCATC
>JAIFLB010000116.1 GCA_020049245.1 Betaproteobacteria bacterium
TTCCGCTGCTGTCGGCAACTTCAAGCCGGTAATCCGCGCCTTTTGCAGCACTTCCCAGTAATAACGATAGGTGGCGCGGTCGTGCAGTTCGCCGGCATGCTGGATCGGGCCCCAATCCGCCTTTTGCGCAGCAAGCAAAATCGCCGCACCGGTTTCCACTTCGCTGTAGTCCGGCTTCATCGCATCGACGATGGGCTGAATCTGAGTCGGATAGATGCTCCACTGACGCAGAAAGCCGAACTCCATGCGCGCGCGGCGGGCGTCCTGATAGGTGGTGTACGGGTTCTTCAGATCCAGCGTGACGTTGTGCGCCGGAATGACGCCATTCGCCAGCGCCGCCGACACCACTTCGGTTTTGGCGCGGGCGATCAGCTTGTGCTCGAACTGGCCGGGGCTGCGCATCGCGCTGGCGGGAATCGCACCGTGATGGCCGGAGACGAAGTCCATCAGGCCGAAGTCCAGCACCTGCAGCCACGGCAAGGTGGCGATGCGGTGTACATCACGCAGTGCGCCGTGGGTTTCGATCAGGATATGAATCGGAATTTCGCGCTCGATGCCGTGCTGTTTCGCAGTCTGCTGGATGAACCCGATCATCTCGGCGGCATGCGCATATTCAGTGCTTTTCGGCAGCGTGATATAGGCCAGCAACTCACCGGCGCCACCGACCAGAATCTCCACATCCTGCCGCCAGGCCGGGTGCGAAAAATCGTGGATGCGCGCGCCAGCCATGCGGTGATGATTGGCTTCGGTCTGCAACACCCGCACGATCATCTCGGCGTGCTCCTGCTCGCGCCCGGCCGGTGCGCCGTCCTCGCAATCGCAGGTGATGTTGAACACCGGCCCGAGTTTTTCCATCTGTTCCAGCGCTTTCAGGATCAGCTTTTCGCTACCGGCGAAATGCTCGCAGGCAGGGATCACCGGAAAAGGTTTTTCTCCAGCGAACAGGGCGGCGGCGGGGTGTACGGGTGTAGTCATCTTGTCTCCAGTTTCGTCGTCACATATCCGTAGGATGGGCCAAGCGCAGCGGGCCCATCAATCCGCAACGTCCGATGGGCCCGCTTACGCTTGGCCCATCCTACAAAAGCGCTCCCTCTCCCCCGGCCCCTCCCCCGCTTGCGGGGGAGGGGGGAAAGGCAAGGGCGTTGCGGTTTAGTTTTGGCGCGGCATCAATACGGTGTAATCCAGATCGAGAACGACATTCGGGTGGTACTTGCCATCGACTTTGGTTTCACTCAACTCAGCCGGCATCAAGTTCTTCAGGCCCAGCATGCGCAGCCGAAGCGCGCCCAGGTCTTCGCGTCCAGGCAGTTCCCATTTGTCCAGCACTTCGGTACGCGCATACAGCGTGTCGCCGGCGAAGGTGGGATTGCAATGCGTACCGGCGTTGATCGCGGCGACCAGCAGTGCGTTTTCCAGACCTTCGTAGCTCAGCGCGCGACACACGGAAATGACGTGGCCGCCGTAGACCAGTCGCCGACCGAAAGCCGATTCGCGCATCAGATGCGCGTCGAAATGCAAGCGCGCCGGGTTCTGGTACAGGCGCGTGGCAAAGGTGTGGTCGGACTCGTCCAGCGTCATGCCGGCGGGATGGTCGATGCGTTCGCCGATGTCGTAATCGTCCCAGCGCCAGGGGCCGCCAGTCAGGCCGGTTTCGAATTCGCGACAGTCGAGGAAATCGGGAATGACCAGCCGCTCCGGCTTCACGTGTGCGCTCGTTTCGGGAATCACCTCGGTCGGCGCCGGACGCGCACGGTCGCGTTTCTTCACCATCACCCAGCGGATCCAGGTCAGCACTTCTTCGTCGTTCTGGTTCACTGCAGTCGAACGCACCCAGACCACACCGCTGTCACCGCTGCTGTTTTGCTTCAGTCCGATCACTGTCGATTCGGCCGCCAGACTGTCGCCGACATAGACCGGCGCGAGCCATCGCACATCCGCATAACCCAGGTTGGCAACAGCATTCAGCGAGATGTCCGCTACCGTCTTGCCGAACGCCAGGTGGAACACCAGCATTTCATCGAGCGGGCGCGCCGGATAGCCGAGTGCATGCGCCACCGGCGCGGCGCAGCCGATGACATGGCGCGAACCGGTCAGCGCCAGGTAAAGCGAAATATCGCCCTCGCCCACGGTGCGCGGCGTGGCATGTACAAAAGTACGGCCGAGATAGAAATCCTCGAAAAAATGACCGCTGCTGGCTTTGTTCATGGCTGGCTTCCTTTGTCGTGTCTTTTCGGCACTGTGCAGAATCCAGCCTTCACTGGACCCCGACCTGCACCGAATCGACCATGTTGGTGATGTCGTCCATCGCCATCTTTTCTATCATGGCGTGGATCATCAAGGTGCGCCGTGCCGCCTCAACATGAAGATTTTCTACCAGACGACCATCAACCACGGTGACCCCGCGCCCTTCTGCATTGGCTTCGGCAAAGGCGTCGATGATCTTGCGGGCGCGTTCGACACTGGGCGCATGCGGCGTGAAGGCATCGTTGGCATATTGAATCTGCAACGGGTGGATCACCGTCTTGCCGTCGAAACCGAGGTCGCGCGCCATGCGGCAGGCGTACTCGAAGGTGGGCATGTCTTTCATGTCGAGATAAACGCCATCGACAATGGGCAGGCCATGTGCGCGAGCCGCCAGCAGGCAGTGCGACAGGCTGTACAGAATCGGCAGTCGGTCCGGCGTGATGCGCGCATGCAGTTCGTTGGTCAGGTCGGAAGTACCCATCACCAGACAGCGGATGCGCTCTGACGCGCCGGCGATTTCCTCGGCGCGCAGCACGGCCAGCGGCGTTTCCAGCATCACCATGATCGGCAGATGCTCACCGCCGGCGGCATCCAGCGCGGCCAGCGCAGCAAGCACATCGGCGCGGCTCTCGATGCGCGGAAACAGGATCGCATCCGGCTTCAAGGGCGCAATCGCGGTGAGGTCGTCCAGGCCCCAGGCGGAATCGTGCCGGTTGACCCGCACCACCACTTCGCGCTGACCGTAACCGCCTTCCTGCAGCGCTTCGGCGGCGTTGCGACGCGCCTCGGTTTTGCGCGCCACCAGCACTGATTCCTCCAGATCGAAGATCAGCGTATCGACCCGCAACTCACGGCCCTTGGCCAGGAAACGCGGCACGCAGGCCGGGATGTAGAGCATGGAACGACGCGGACGGTAGTGACTCATGCCGACCTCACTACCAAGTAGGGCGGAAAAGCCGTAAGGCGCCTTCCGCCGAATGAGCGTGCCACCTTCTGGCGGAAGGCGCCTATCGGCTTTTCCGCCCTACGTTGTTGGGTTGCGTTCATGCCGACCTCCCTGTCGCCAGCGATGGAGACAACTGCTTGCGGATGATCTTGCCGTTCTTGGTGCGCGGAAAATCGGCCGCCAGATAGATGATCTTCGGCGCCTTGTAGCCGGCCAGATGTTCGCGACCGAACGCGGCCAGTTCATCGGCCGTCACTGAAGTGCCCGGATGCAGCATCACATAGGCCACCACCAGCACCTTGTCGGCGGCCAGTTCCTCTCCGGTGGCGGCGCAATCGGCGACCGCCGGATGCGTCTTCATGACGCGTTCGATCTCGTGCGGCGACACCCGGTAACCAAAGGAATTGATGATGTCGTCGCGCCGACCGAGAAACCAGATGTAGCCGTCTTCATCGAAGCGAGCGTAATCACCGGTCAGGAACCAACGCTCCTTGAACGCCTTGCCGGTTTCCTCCGGCAGATTCCAGTAGCGCATGAACAGGCCGGGGTCGTCCGCCGGCAGGCAGATCATGCCTTCCTCGCCGGCTGCGACCTCGCGCAGCGTATCCGGGTCGAGCAGACGCACATCGTGGCCAGGCTGCGGGAAACCGGCGGAACCGGGGCGGATCGGCCGGAATTTGTTTTCCGACAGGTAGTAAGACACTTCCGACATGCCGACAGCCTCAAAGATTTCGACGCCGAAGCGATCCTTCCACAGGCCCAGCATCTCGTCGGACAGATGTTCGCCAGCGCTCATGCAATGGCGCAAGGTCGGCACGTCGCCGCCGGTGAACTGCGTTTTCTGGATGATCTGGCGATAGATGGTCGGCACGCCGATGAAGATCGTCGCGCTGTGTTTGGCGATCAGCCGTATCCAGCCTTCGGCGTCGTTCTTGCCCTCATGCACGATCACCGTCTTGCCGCGATACAGCGGGTCCATCAGGCCGGAACCGAGTACATAGGTCCAGTTGAACTTGCCGGAATGCACGATGCGGTCATTCCCATCCTCAGCGAAGTCGAACCAGTATTGCGCCGCCGGTTCGCGCCCGATCATCGCCCGGTGTCCGTGCAGCACACCTTTCGGGTAGCCGGTGGTGCCGGAGGTGTAGACCAGATAGGCCGGATCGTGCGATTTGGTCTTGTGTGGTGGCTCGCAGGTGATGATTTCGGCCAACTCGCTTTCCAGATCGCGCACTTCGATACCGCTGGCAGGCAACAAGCCGCCCGGCCCGGTCAACAGGACAAAGCGCAGATGCGCCAGACCGCCCAGTTTCTCGCGCAGCCCCTGCCACATGGCCTTGTCGGTGACCAGTACGGTGGCTTCGGAATCGCGCGCCAGATACACCACCTCCTCGGCGGTGAGCAACGTGGAAGTCGGCACCGCGATGGCACCGCGCTTCATCGCCCCCAGAAATGCGGTGGGATACGCCAGCGAATTCGGCAGCCGGATCAACACCCGGTCGCCGGCTGCGACACCCAGATTGCGCAGCAACTGGGCGAAACGCGAAGTCGCCTGCGCGAGCTGCCGGTAGGTGGCCGTGGATACGCCCAGCACATCGTCTTCGACGATCATCGCCAGTTTGTTCTCGTTGGCAGTGCCCAGATGCGCATCGGTACAGGCCACGCCGATATTGAAGTGCTCGGGCAACTGCCAGTTCCAGGCGGGGAAGGATTGAAACGGCATAGCGGACTCCAACATGGGCAGGGATTCAGGGGCGTTCACAGGATGTCTCCAACATAAAGTAGGGCGAAAAAGCCGCAAGCACCCCGTAGGATGGGTCAAGCGCAGCGGACCCATCGGTTCGTAGGCGTTGATGGGTCCGCTGCGCTTGACCCATCCTACAAAGGAGATGCCGATGGGGGAGATGTTCATCGCGTGCATTCACAGAATCACCCCATACGGCCAGTTTTCACGAACAACCTGCGCCGGCAACATCGCCAGCACCTTCAGCGCGAAATCGGTATCGGCTTCCGACAAAGCCCGCAGCGCATGCGCGCGCAGCAACACCTGCAAGGCCTTGCCGAACATCGGCGGGTCGAGCATTTCGCCTTCGAACTTGATCGCGCCACCAAGCAGCGCATCGGCTTCCACGGCGGCTTTCAGCACACGGATGTTGCGCGCCACTTCGGTGGGTGACGGCGTGTAGGCCACCTTGCACAGATGGATGTGGCTGGGATGGATCACCTGCTTGCCGGTCAGACCCATCGCCGCTTCCTCGCAGGCATGGCGATAGACGACACGCGATTCGTCGTCGCCGTGCAGGTCCAGCCAGCGCCGGATGTCGTGCGGTTCCAGGTAGTTTTCCGGCATGCCGGCCTGGCCGATCAGCACCTCGACGCCGCCGATGACGCCGACGCCGTTGATGCGCGCTTCGAAGATGATCTGGTGCAGAAAGTACGACAGTTCCTGCGTCCAGCCGCGCGGCGTGATCTGGATGCCCATCGCCTTGGAGAAGTCGTGGATGCCGAACACGACATGCTTCACGGTCGGGTAGGCCATGATGTCCGGCGCAATCTTCAGCGACTTGGGGTGTTCGATGATCGGCTGGATGGTGATGCGCGGATTCATCCCGGCCAGACACGCCGACAGATCGCGGATCTCAGCCGCGCCGTAGGCTTCGCCCGCCTTTGCCAGCATCACCACGTCGATATGGTCGGCCAGATCGCGCACCATTTTCATATCGAGTTCGTATTCCGGCGTGCGAAACGGGTTGATCCGCACCGCTACCGCCAGATCGTCTCGATTCAGACTGGGCAATTCCTGCCGCAACAAGTCGCGGGATAGCGCTTTCTGGCGGCAGCCATCTTCCAGATCGAACAACAAAGTCTGCGCATGGCATTGCCGCGCGTGCTTCTGGAAACGCAGCGCGGCAGCTTCCAGGTCTTCATAAAGACCCAACGCCGGCGCGTACTTCACCGGCGGGTAATAGAGTTGAATGCCAGGCCAGTATTCACCCAACCCCGCACCCAAACCCGCACCCAAACCTGCGCCCAAATTGCTGCCAACCTCGCAGCTAGCGATGGCCATATCGATCTCCTCGTCACTCGATCAAAGTGGAAGCAGGTCGATGCCTGTTCCTTATGTCTGATGCTT
>JAIFLB010000080.1 GCA_020049245.1 Betaproteobacteria bacterium
CGGGCTTGCTTCTGCTTGATCGAGTAGGCAGCCGAAAGCGCATCGGCGCAAAGACCGTTCATCTTTTCAAGCAGCACGGCATCGGTTTCCGGAGCTGACCAATCCCAGGCATCCTTGCCACATTCATCCGCCAATTCATTGATGGCGTCGATAACCACCTGCATCTGTTCGTGACCGAATACCACGGCGCCCAACATCACGTCTTCAGGTAGCTGATCCGCTTCCGACTCAACCATCAGTACAGCGCTTTCGGTACCCGCAACAATCAGATCAAGCTTGCTGGTCTTGAACTCCGTGGTGGTCGGATTCAGCACATACTCGCCGTTGAGGTAACCCACACGCGCCGCACCAACCGGGCCGTCGAACGGCAGACCGGACAACGCCAGGGCAGCGGAGGCGCCAATCAACGCGGGAATATCGGAATCCACTTCCGGATTGGCGGATATCACCGTGGCGACAACCTGTACTTCATTGAAGAAACCATCCGGGAACAGCGGGCGAATCGGACGATCGATCAGGCGGCTGATCAGGGTTTCCTTGGTCGAATTATTCGATTCGCGCTTCAGGAAACCACCCGGGATACGACCAGCGGCATAGGCCTTTTCCTGATAGTCGACAGTCAGCGGAAAGAAATCCTGGCCGTCCTTCACATCGGTTTTTGCCACCACGGTGACCAACACCACGGTGTCGTCCATATTCACGACGACTGCGCCGTCTGCCTGGCGAGCGATTTCGCCCGTTTCCAGGGTGACTGTATGACGTCCATACTGGAATGACTTCTTGACTGGATTCACGCTGCTCTCTTCCTAATCTGTCTGCTTACGAATACAATCGAATGCCCGCCCCGCGTGGGGCATGCATGCCGAATTGTCTGAATTACTTGCGCAGACCCAGACGCTGGATCAGTTGGGTGTAGCTGGCGGCGCTTTCGCCCTTGAGATAGTCAAGCAGACGACGACGACGGCTGACCATCTTCAGCAGACCGCGACGTGAGTGGTGATCTTTGGCATGAGTCTTGAAGTGACCGGTCAGGTCATTGATGCGGGCGGTCAGCAAGGCGACCTGAACTTCCGGAGAGCCGGTATCAGCAGCTGCACGCTGGTAATCCTGGACAATCTGGGCCTTCTGGGTGGTGGTAACGCTCATTTGGGGATACTCCAACGAAAAACGCGGATTCTACTCGCGCGGGGGGAAATTTCTCAAGCAATTCATGGGGGTAAATCAGGTAACAACCAATCGTCTGGGTGCGACTTTACCGTCCTGGTTGACTTCGCCAACCCCCAGAAAACGACCATCCGGGGCGTAAAGACGATACTGCTGCCCCACCATCAGGCGCGGCAACCAGATTGGCTGACCGTGGCAAATCTGCCAGGCTGCCTCAAGATCAAGCGGTAACGCGGCCAAGGCTTCAACCATGATGTCGGCCGGCATCAATCGCCGGTCCAGTTCCAACTCATCCAGTTCCGACAATTCTTCCAATGATTGCGCCTGTTCGATCCGGAACGGTCCAACGCCGGTGCGGCGCAGACCTTGCAGGTGCGCACCACAGCCAAGCACTTCGCCCAGATCATCGGCAAGTGCTCGAACATAAAACCCCTTGCTGGTGCGAACTCGCAAGTGACACACATCGCCGGAAAACGATTCGATTTCGAGTTCATGCACCTTGACACGACGTGCCTTGCGCTCGATTTCGATGCCCTTGCGGGCATATTCGTATAACGGACGTCCAGCATGTTTCAGGGCCGAGTGCATGGGCGGGATTTGTTCGATCTCGCCCATGAAGCCGGTTAGCGCCTGCTGCAGATCCGATAGGCTGATGTTGACCGGCCGTTCGGCGATCACATCCCCTTCCGGGTCACCGCTGCTGGTGCGTACACCAAGCCGGACCACGGCCAGATATTCTTTATCCGCATCCAGCAGAAATTGCGAAAACTTGGTCGCCTCTCCCAGGCACAACGGCAGCAATCCCGTCGCGAACGGATCCAGCGTACCGGTATGACCCGCCTTCTCGGCACGGAACAGGCGTTTGGCCTTTTGCAGCGCGATGTTTGAACTGAGGCCGACAGGTTTGTCGAGCAGCAGCACACCATCAACCTTGCGCTTGACGGGTTTAGCCGCAGATTTAATGCTGGTTGCCGGTATCTGCATCGTCATCCTGCGGGTGCAAGCGATCTTCCGCCACCGCCTGATCGATCAGATGCGACAGATGTGCGCCTCGCTCGACCGATTCGTCATAGTGAAAATTCAATTTGGGCACAGTGCGGATGCTCATCCGCTTGGCCAGTTCGGTGCGCAGAAAACCCGCCGCGCTGGCAAGGCCTTTCAGCGCTGCGTGATGGTCTGGTTTGAACGTGGTGAACCAGACTTTGGCGTGTTCGAGATCCGAGGTCACATCGACCGCAGTGAACGAGACGCCGATGCAGCGAGGATCTTTCATCTCTCGCATCAGAATCGAAGCCAGTTCCTGGCGGATCTGTTCGGCAACACGACGAGAGCGGGGGTTATTGTTGGACATGCGGGCAACCTGATAAAAGAGGCGCAGAAAAAGATCGCGTGAATTGACTGTGGCAGGTCAGTTGAAAAAAACGGCGGATGCCATCGACATCCGCCGTTCTTCACACCCGAGCAAGACTTAAAGCGTACGCGCCACTTCGACCACTTCGTAGCATTCGAGCTGATCGCCTTCCTGGATATCGTTGAAGTTCTTCAGGTTCAGACCGCACTCGAAGCCGGCCTTGACCTCGCGCGCATCGTCCTTGAACCGCTTTAGCGAATCCAGTTCGCCATCGTGCACCACGACATTTTCGCGCAGCACCCGCACGCGGGCGGAACGTTTCAGCATGCCTTCCAGCACATAACAACCGGCGACGGAACCCACCTTGGTGATCCGGAAGACCTGGCGGATCTCGGCCAGGCCCAGCGCCACCTCCTTCTTCTCCGGCGACAACATGCCGCCCATCGCCGCCTTCACGTCATCCACGGCTTCGTAAATGATGTTGTAGTAGCGCAGATCGACATCGGCTGATTCGGCCAGCTTGCGCGCCAGCGCATCGGCGCGCACGTTGAAGCCGATGATCACAGCGCCCGAAGCGATGGCCAGGTTGATATCCGATTCGGAAATCGCGCCAACCGCCGAGTGGATGATATTGACCTTGACCTCGTTGGTGGACAGCTTCGCCAGCGCGTGCGCCAGACCCTCGTAAGAGCCTTGCATGTCGGCCTTGAGGATAATCGGCAGCGACTTGGCTTCTTCGCCCTCGCCCATTTTCTCGAAGATGTTTTCCAGCTTGGCCGCCTGCTTGCGCGCCAGCGTGACGTCGCGGAACTTGCCCTGGCGGAACAACGCGATTTCACGTGCTTTCCGCTCGTTCGGCAGCACCAGCACATCTTCGCCAGCACCCGGCACATCGGACAGACCCTGGATTTCCACCGGAATCGCCGGACCCGCCGCATCCACCGGCTTGCCGGTTTCGTCCAGCATGGCGCGCACGCGGCCGAAAGCCGAGCCTGCCAGCAGCACATCGCCGCGTTTCAGCGTACCCGACTGCACCAGGATAGTGGCCACCGGACCACGCCCCTTGTCGAGGCGCGACTCGATCACCACGCCCTTGGCCGGCGCATCGACGGGGGCTTTTAGTTCCAGTACTTCGGCCTGCAACAAAATGGCATCAAGCAACGCGTCCAAGCCCTTGCCGGTCTTTGCCGACACGTCGACGAACATCGCATCGCCGCCCCAGTCCTCAGGCACCACGCCTTCGTTGGAGATTTCCTGGCGAATCTTTTCCGGATTGGCTTCCGGTTTGTCGATCTTGTTCACCGCTACCACGATCGGTACGCCGGCCGCCTTGGCATGATGGATGGCCTCCCGAGTCTGCGGCATGACGCCATCATCGGCGGCCACCACCAGCACGACCAGGTCAGTCGCCTTGGCGCCACGGGCACGCATGGCGGTAAACGCCTCGTGACCCGGGGTGTCAAGGAAAGTCACCATGCCCTTGTCGGTTTCGACGTGATAGGCGCCGATGTGCTGGGTAATGCCGCCCGCCTCGCCAGCCGCCACCTTGGTGCGACGAATCGCATCCAGCAAGGAAGTTTTACCGTGATCGACGTGGCCCATCACGGTCACCACCGGCGCACGTGGTAATTGTTCATGTTCGATCTGGACGCCACTTTCTTCCAGATACGATTCCGGCGTATCGATCGGCGCCGGCTTGGCAATATGGCCGAGTTCCTCGACCAGGATCATTGCTGTGTCCTGATCCAGCACCTGGTTGATGGTGACCATCGACCCCATCTTCATCAGCGCCTTGATCACTTCCGCAGCCTTCACCGACATTTTGTGGGCCAGATCGGCAACGCTGATGGTTTCCGGGACAAGCACCTCACGCACAACAGCTTCCACCGGGGCCTGCTGGACGTTTTCATGATGGTCAGATTTATGTCGCCCGCCCTTCTTGCTGCGCCAGCCCTCACCGCTATCGGTGCCACCGCGCGTCTTCAAGCCCGGACGCTTGCCGGCGACCGGCTCGTCCTTGCCCTTCTTGGCCGCCGCTTTCTCGGGTTTTGGTTTTACCGAAGGCTTGACGCTTGGGCGAACTTCAGCCGGCTTGGCCTCGACAGGCTTGACTTCGGGCGGCGGCGCTTCCTTGGCCGCCTTGGCAGCATCTTCAGCACGCCGACGCGCGGCTTCACGATCCTGTTTGGCTTTGTGCTCAGCCTCCTGAATCGCGCGTAACGCAGCATGCCGCTTGGCCTCTTGCTCACGCGCCTGACGTTCGGCAGGACTCAGAATCGAAGGCCGCACGGCGGGTGCTGCAGCCGTAGCCGTCTCGATGACCGCTTCGACTGGAGCAGCATTTACCGGCTCGACCGGGGCCATCTGTTCGACGATTTCGGTTTCCAATGCAATCGATTCGACTTCGACTACTGTCGCCTCAACCGGCTCGGCCACGATTTCTTCTACGGGCGCAATTACGGGCGCTTCAGCAATTACCTCGGGCACTGCCTCATTTGGCGCTTGAACCGGTATCTCGGCTACAGTCGCGACCGTTTCAGGCTGCACCTTGATAGCGCTGACTTCGGCCTGCACCAATGCGGCTGGCAACTCAGCTTCCGGTGCAACAAGCTCATGCGGTGCTAATTCGTGCGGCGCAACGTCATGACCAGCGCCTTCACGCTTTACCAGTACACGCTTCTTACGCACCTCAACCTGCACAGTTCGGGTCCGACCCGAGCTATCCGCTGTCTTGATTTCGCTCGATTGCTTGCGGGTCAGTGTGATCTTGGTTTTCGGCTCTTGCGCGCCATGCTTGCCACGCAGGTAATCCAGCAATAATGATTTATCCGTATCACTCAGCGCATCGGTGACGCCGTTAACGGTGACTCCAGCTGCCTGCAACTGCTTTACCAGCAGAGCGGGATCAACCTTGAGTTCAGTAGCGAACTGTTCGACGTTCATGATTTCCTCGTCAGGCCCCTGCCAGAATTGGCGCACGCGCGGTCATGATGAGCGACTTGGCTCGCTCATCGTCCATGCCGACCAGCTCTACCAGCTCATCGACGGCCAGATCAGCCAGGTCATTGGCATTATTGATACCGTTGGCTGAGAGAAGTGCAGCGGTATCTTCATCCATGCCAGCCACGCTCATCAGATCGGCAGAGGCGCTTTCCACCGCTTCTTCCTTCACGATGGCTGCGGTCAGCAGCGCATCACGCGCACGCGAACGCAGCTCATTGACGGTTTCTTCGCCAAACGCCTCGATCTCCAGCATTTCGGCGAGCGGCACATAAGCCACTTCCTCCAGACTGGTAAAACCTTCCTCGACCAGAACCTGCGCCACATCCTCATCGACATCCAGCTTGACCATGAACATTTTGATCAGGCCGGAAGATTCCTGTTCGTGCTTCTGTTCAGCTTCTTCGACTGACAGGATGTTGATTGTCCACCCGCACAACTCGGAGGCCAGTCGCACATTCTGACCATAACGACCGATGGCGACTTCGACCTGATCCGGCTCGACGACGACATCCATCGCATGTTTGTCTTCATCAACCACGATGCTCGACACCACCGCCGGCGACAGGGCATTGATGACGAATTGAGCCGGATCGCTCGACCACAGCACGATATCGACCCGTTCTCCATTCAGTTCATTGGTCACCGCAGTCACCCGGGTGCCGCGCACGCCGATGCAGGTGCCCTGCGGATCGACACGTGGATCGTTCGACTTGACCGCGATTTTCGCGCGCATGCCCGGATCGCGCGCAGCCGCCTTGATTTCGACAATGCCTTCCTCGACTTCAGGCACTTCGAGCCGGAACAGTTCCATGATGAACTGCGGCGCGGTGCGCGACAGCATCAACTGCGGGCCACGTCCGCCTCGCTCGACGCGCATCAGATAAGCGCGCACTCGATCGCCAACGCGCAGGTTTTCTTTCGGAATCATCTGGTCTTTTTCCAGACGACCCTCGATGCGACCCGATTCGATCACCGCGCTACCGCGTTCCATGCGCTTGACGGTGCCGGAAACCAGCGCATCGTTACGCGCCAGGAAATCATTCAGCACCTGCTCACGCTCGGCGTCACGAATCTTCTGCAGAATGACTTGCTTGGCTGCCTGCGCGCCAATCCGACCAAAGTCGACCGCTTCGATCGGTTCTTCGATGAACTGGCCGACCTCGATATTCGGATCGATTTCCTTCGCCTCGAACAAGAGATATTGCTGGTCTGGATTCTCCAGGCCAGCTTCATCGGGCAACACTTCCCAGCACCGGAAAGCATGGTATTCGCCGGTCTTGTGGTCGATTTCGACCCGCACATCCGCGTCTTCCGTAAATTGCTTCTTGGTGGCATGCGCCAGCGCTGATTCCAGCGCACCAAATACCACATCCGGCGCCACATTCTTTTCACGCGCCAACGCATCCGCCAGCATCAAGATTTCCCGACTCATTGCTTCCTCCGGGTCATTTCCAGGGTTGAATTTTTCTCTAGTGTCATTTTTTTGCCCGCGCTGGTTTTTTTGTTGGCTTATCGAAATTCGGCGACAAACGAGCCGAATCAATCTCGACAAGGGGAATCGAGACCATTACTTCATCCACTTCCAGTTGCAGTACACCGTCCGCCTCACCCCGCAAAATTCCGGTAAAGCGTTTACGGCCGTCCAGCGGCGCGTGCAACTTCACCAAAGCGCGCTCACCAGCGAATCGAACGAAGTCCGCCGCCTTGACCAAGGGCCGATCCATTCCCGGTGATGACACTTCGAGACGTTCATAATCGACGTTCTCAACCAGAAACATTCGAGTCAACTGATTGCTGACCCGGACACAATCCTCCACGAGAATGCCTTCCGGCTTATCGATATAGAGGCGCAGCAAGCCCGCACCGGCGCGCTCCAGCGCAACCAGTTCATAGC
>JAIFLB010000023.1 GCA_020049245.1 Betaproteobacteria bacterium
TCGGGGCGGAAGTAGCTCTTCACCTCGCCCATCACCGCCAGTTTGATCACCTGGTAATCGTCGCCCGACATCTGCTGGATCATCTGGCTACCCAGGTTGCTGGTCATCACGATGACGGTGTTCTTGAAGTCGACGGTGCGGCCCTGGACACAGATCGAAGTTACTTACACCGCACACCATGATTCGAGGCTTGAAGTACCCACTGTCGCGCTATACAGTCCACCGGCCAGGGACGGAGCCAATAGAAGCAGTGAATCAGCAATCCAGCACAGAACAGCAGACCCGCAATCGCCTGATTGATCAGGACTTGGCACGCGCCGGCTGGAGCGCTTCACGTCGCACGCTGATTGAGGAGTTCGTCCTCAGTGCCCAGCCAGACTCGCCCACCTTGGGCAACACACCCGAATTCGCCGATTACGCTCTGCTGGGCGCGGATGGCAACCCCATTGCCATCGTCGAAGCCAAACGCAGCAGCCGCGATGAGCTCGCCGGCAAACGCCAGGCCTCCGACTACGCTGACCGTGCCGCCTGGCACGCTTTCAAGGAATTGATGGAGGCGTTTTACGAGAAAGGCTTGCATGCTGGACTGCCCTTCACCGCCGCCGGCACGCCGGTAACGCAGGGTGGCATCACCTATGCTGATTTCGTCCAGGCATTCCGGGATGCGCACCGGCTGAATCCCGACCCCAATGCCCGCGAAGTCTGTGTCTTATGCGGCGGCCCGCTGGGCGCGGCGCCCGAGGTCGATCACTGGATCGCAAAACACGCCTTTCCCCTGTTGAGCATGTGCGCCGACAACCTGCTGCCGACATGCGGCGATTGCAACGCCACGTCCAACAAGGGCCGCATGCCAGTTCATGACCACGGCAGTTTTCAGGATTGGTTTCATCCTTACTTCCGCCCAGGCGTGGGGGCGATTCGCTTGAACTATCAACTGCCAGGATTCGCCGTCACCTGCGCTGCTTTGACTCCGGCCGATGACGTGCGCGTGCAGAGACTGGACGCGCTGCTGAATCTGTCCCAGCGCTGGACCCGAGAACTCAAGGCGGAATATGCGAACCAGCAGGGCAAATTGAAGCGCTATGAAGCGCAACGATTGAGCCGAGGGCAGGCCCGCCACACCCAGGCCGAGGTCGAGGCTTTCGCGACCAGTTTCAGAGACGGCCTGCTGGAATCCGAACCTAACCACGAAGTGCATCGCCTGCTGGGCAATGCACTGCTGGAACAAGCCCGGCTTGCCGCCTGGCAAACGGAATTGGGGTTGGTAACATGACAAATACACACCCCGCCTCCCTCACCCCTGCCCCCACCGGCTACGCCGACTGGCTTGCCGACCTGAAGACCCGCATTCACACCGCTCAGCAGCGCGCGGCGCTGGCGGTGAATCGGGAACTGGTGTCGCTGTACTGGCAGATCGGGCGGGACATCCTGAGCCGCCAAGCGGAACAGGGCTGGGGCGCGAAGGTCATCAAGCGGCTGGCCCACGACCTGCGCACCGCCTTTCCTGAGATGAAGGGTTTTTCCCGCGCCAACCTGATGTATATGCGGGCTTTTGCCGATGCGTGGCCGGATGCCGAAATTGTCCAACAGCCTGTTGGACAATTGCCCTGGGGCCATAACCTGGTGCTGCTGACCCGCTTGAAAGACCCGCGCCAGCGCCTGGCCTATGCCGAGGCCGCCATCACCCATGGCTGGTCGCGCAATGTGCTGAACATCCACATCGAAACCCGGCTGTTGGAACGCGCCGGGCAAGCGGTCACCAACTTCGAGGCGCGTCTGCCGAAGCCGCAATCCGATCTGGCTCGGGAGTCATTGAAAGACCCGTACCGCTTTGACTTTCTGGGGATGGGGGACGAGGCGGGCGAGCGCGAAATCGAACATGCGCTGGTGAAACATGTCACCGAATTCCTGCTGGAACTGGGCGCGGGCTTCGCCTTCGTCGGGCGTCAGGTGTTGCTGGAGGTGGGCGGCGACGATTTCTTCATCGACCTTTTGTTCTATCACCTCAAGCTGC
Source organism: Betaproteobacteria bacterium (assembly GCA_020049245.1). Taxonomy (GTDB): domain Bacteria; phylum Pseudomonadota; class Gammaproteobacteria; order Burkholderiales; family Thiobacillaceae; genus PFJX01. Next base: position 2,015 of record JAIFLB010000023.1, read on the forward strand.
GCTGCTATGTGGTGATCGAACTCAAGGCCGGCAAGTTCAAGCCGGAGCATCTGGGGCAGTTGGGCTTTTACCTTACGGCGGTGGATCGCCAGGTGAAAAGTGAGCAGGACAACCCGACCATCGGCCTGTTGCTGTGCAAGAGCAAGAACAAGGTCGTGGCCGAATATGCCCTGGGCGATAAATCCCAGCCCATGGGCATCGCCGAATACAAGCTGATCGAATCCTTGCCCGCCGAACTGCAAACCAGCCTGCCCAGCATCGAGCAGATTGAACGGGAGTTGGGAGATTTGTCATGACGGAAACCGTGCCTCCCGCCGGGGAGTTTCTGCTGTACCAGAGCGAGGACGGCCGCACCCGCGTGGAATGCCGATTCGTCGAAGACACCCTTTGGCTGACTCAGGCCGTGATGGCCGAGCTTTACCAAAAGGATGTCCGCACCATCAACGAGCACCTGAAAAACGCTTTTGAGGAGGGTGAACTTGATCCTCAGGCAACTATCCGGAAATTCCGGATAGTTCGCCAGGAAGGCGGTCGTCAGGTCAGCCGCAACTTGGAACACTACAACCTCGACGCCATCCTCGCCGTCGGCTACCGGGTGCGGTCCCAGCGCGGCACCCAGTTCCGCCGCTGGGCGACGGAGCGCTTGCGCGAATATCTGATCAAAGGCTTCACCCTGGACGACGAGCGGCTGAAAAATCCGCCCGTGGCGGGTTCAGGAGTGCCGGACCGCTTCGACGAACTGCTGGAACGCATCCGCGACATCCGCGCCAGCGAGCGGCGGATGTATCTGCGGGTGCGGGAGATTTTTTCGATGGCGGCGGATTACGCGCCCTCGTTGCCAGAGACGACGCGGTTTTTTCAGATCATCCAGAACAAGCTGCATTTCGCCGTTACCGGCAAGACTGCCCCGGAATTGATCCACGAGCGGGCCGATGCTGCCAAACCCAACATGGGCCTGACCTCGTCCAAGTCCGGCACCGTGCGCAAGGCCGATGTGACCATCGCCAAGAATTACCTGCAGGAACCCGAGATCACCGAGCTGAACCGCATCGTGGTGATGTGGCTGGATTTCGCCGAAGACCAGGCATTGCGACGCAAAGTCGTTTTCCTGAAAGATTGGGCGGAAAAGTTGGATGCCTTCCTGAAATTCAACGACCGAGCGGTGTTGCCGAATGCCGGCGGAGTATCGAAAGAGGAAGCCGATTCCCATGCGGCATCGGAATACGAGCGCTTCGCCGCCCAGCGGCGCGCATTGCTGGAAGCGGAAGGGGAGGAGCAGCAAGTCAGAATATTGGAACAGACAGCAAAGAAACTACAGAAGCCTGGTAAGTGAGAAGAACGGCGCTCACTGGACGAGGCACAGACCTTGAAGGCCATGCTCAAAATGCCGGTCGGCATTGCCAAGCGAATGCGCGCTGAGCTGGATGCCGTAGCCGCAGACCCGACCAACTATCGGGGAGACTGGAATCCACTGCAAGGTTCAGCCTTCTAGCGTTTTCGGGTTGGGGATTGGCGTGCGATCTGCGATCTGCGCGACGGTGAGCTGGTGTTATTGGTGGTCAAAATCGCACCTAGAGGAGACGTTTACAAATGAGCGCACAAATCATCGAATTGAACGGCGTGCCGACATTCGCCGTGGCACCGGTAGCTGAATGGAATGCCTTGCTGGCTCGACTGGAAGAAGTGCAGGACATCACGGATGCGAAATCTGCGCTCGAAAGCGAAAACTTCCCCGCCGAATTCGCAGACCGCCTGCTGTCCGGTGAATCGCCGCTACGGGTCTGGCGCGACTATCGTGGCCTCACCTTGCAGGCGCTGGCCGAGACTTGCGGTGTGACGCGCCAGATACTGTCGATGATCGAACATGGCAAGACGAAACCATCGGCTGCTCTGCTCGGCAAGCTGGCCGGCGCGCTCGATTGCGTCATGGATGACCTGCACGTCTGAGTAGCGGTCGGCGCATCATCAAGAACAACGCCCGTTTGCAAGCGGGATCATTTCTCAAATCACCACGACTCACTGATCAACATGGACCCGACATTCATCTCCAGCCTTGAGCCCCGCCCGGTCTGGGCGCACTTCGACCGGCTTTGCGCCATCCCACGCCCTTCAAAGCAGGAGGCCGCCCTGCGCGAAAATCTGCTGGCCTGGGCGCAGCAGCTCGGTTTGTCAGCCCGGGTGGACGGCGTCGGCAACCTGATCCTTGGCAAACCCGCCAGCCCCGGCTGCGAAGCCGCGCCCGGCGTCATCCTGCAAGGCCATCTGGACATGGTCTGCCAGAAGAACAGCGGTACTGACCACGACTTCCAGCGCGACCCCATCCGCCCGCTGCTGGAAGACGGCTGGCTGCGCACGCCGGACACCACGCTGGGCGCCGACAACGGTATCGGCGTAGCACTGGCACTGGCCGCACTGGAAGCGTCCGATCTGGTGCATCCGGCGCTGGAAGTGCTGCTCACCGTCGATGAGGAAGCCGGTATGGGTGGCGCTCGGGCGCTGGCACCGGGCAGCCTGTCCGGTAAACGGCTGATCAATCTGGATACTGAAGAATGGGGCCAGTTCTACCTGGGCTGCGCCGGCGGCATGGATGTGGAAACCGGTCGGACGATCGAGCGCGAAGCGCCGCCGCCCGGCTTTGTATGCTGGCAAATTCGGGTGGATGGGCTGGTCGGTGGCCATTCCGGCATCGACATCCATCGCGGTCGCGGCCACGCTCTGCGCCTGCTGCTCGACTGCCTGGGCGCATTGGCGAACCAAATGGACGTCCGTCTGGTGGACCTGACTGGCGGTACCGCCCGCAACGCGATTCCGCGTGAAGCGCAGGCAACCGTGGCCTTGCCGGCAACGGCAGACCCGACATCGCTGCTGGATGCCAGTCTGGCTATCTGGCGCGAGACGCTGGCGGGCGTGGATGCCGGCGTCAATCTCGTCTGGCAAGCCGACGAGAAAAGCGAATTTCAGGTGTTGACCCGCCCCGATCAAGCCGCCCTGCTGAACTTCCTGCTCGCCGCCCCGCAGGGTGTCACGACCTGGAGTGAAGACTTCCCCGGCGTCGTGGAATCCTCGCTGAACCTGGGCGTGTTGACGCTGGCAGGAGATCGCTGCCAAGCCGTGTTCATGGTGCGTTCTCTGGTGGATCAGGCTGGCCATGCGCTGGCCGATCAGATCATCAAACTGGCACTTGCCCAAGACTTCCAGGCTGGCAAAAGCGGCCCCTATCCGGGCTGGAAACCCAACCCGGACTCGCCTTTGCTGGCGCTCGCCCGACGGGTTCATGTCGATGCATTCGGCAGCGAACCCGGCCTTCAGGTCATCCACGCCGGCCTTGAATGCGGCCTGCTCGCCGCCAGCCATCCGGGCATCGACATGCTCTCCTTCGGCCCCGATATTCGAGGCGCCCACGCCCCCGGCGAAGCGGTGGAAATCAACTCGGTGGCGCATTGCTGGAGCTTGCTCAAAGCGCTGCTGACCAAACTCGCCCGCCCTGACCCATGCTGAATATCTGCCGCGCCGACTACAGCCTCCCCGTCCACGCCGAAGCCCTGCTGGAACTGCTCGACCACTATGCAAGCGACCCGGCGGGCGGAGGCGCGCCGCTGTCAGACTATGTCCGCACGCATCTGGTCAGTGCGCTGGCGGAGCGGCCATTCATGTTCAGTGTGCTGGCATTCGACGATGACAAACCGGTCGGCCTGATCAACGCCATTGAAGGTTTCTCCACCTTTGCCTGCAAACCGCTGATCAACATCCACGACGTCATCGTATCGAGCAGCCATCGCGGACAAGGCATCGCCAAAGCCATGTTTGCCGAAATCGAAGGAATCGCCCAAGCGCGTGGCGCCTGCAAGCTGACGCTGGAAGTCCTGAGCGGCAACACCAGCGCACGCCGGCTTTACGAAAAACTCGGCTTCGACGATTACCGGCTTGACCCGGCGCTGGGCGAAGCGCGGTTCATGCAGAAGTGGCTGGATCGACCCGATTGACTCGGTCAGCACAGCCCGGATGGAATGCAATGGAATCCGGAACTGTTGCCTTTTTGTTGCACCGGATCTAATCGCACCCTGCCCCACTTGTCTTGTAAGCAACGCCCGCTTGCAAGCGGGCGTATTTCATACCGACATCGGTTTACACCACCTCCGCCTCCATCACCTGCTCGAACACAATCCGCCCGTCCTCCACATCGACATGGATGATGTCCTTCGGCCCGAAGCGACCAGACAGAATCTCCTTCGCCA
>JAIFLB010000126.1 GCA_020049245.1 Betaproteobacteria bacterium
TGATGCAAATGATGATGCCGATGATGACCAACATGTTCCGCATGTCGATGCCCGACGCGATGAACTGGATGGCCCACAAGTTCAAGGCCAAACCGGGGCTCACGGTCGATGATGTGGTGGAGTCGATGAACCTGCGCGCCAACCAGCTCAACTTCAAACATGTCAGCGAAAACCTGATGCACAAGGACTTTCGCGCTGTGCTCGGCGACATGGATTCACCGCGCATCGAGGTGCACAGCTATTGCGACATCGCGGTGGCGCGCGAACTGCTCAAGATCAGCCCGGAATTCGTCGTCTTTCTGCCCTGCCGCATCGTTGTTATGGAGGACGGCGACAAGAACATCTGGGTGCTGATGCTGGACTGGAACATGGAATGGGTTTCCGGCTTTGAAGGCCAGATGAACATCACGCCGGAACTGGCCAAGGGCGCCAGGGAGCTGCGCGACAAGATGGAAAACATCATGCAGGCGGGCGCCAACGGCGATTTGTAATCCGTTGTAGCCAACCGAGTTCCAGGGCTGTCAGTGCACAGTTCTGGCAATTCAGAATCTGAACTCATTGCTTGATGGAATCGGCATGGAATGGCATTCAAGTATGCCTCCGCCGCGCTGAGTTTAGGCGGCAAGCCAACCCCCGTCGGCGCGAGCGGGTGGAAGCGCTGTATATCGAGATGATCAGGCAAGCCGGCCAGCGGCGTTGAACTTAAGCATCCAACTTCCGGAATGTGGCTGGGAAGCCGGCATCTCCCTTATCAGGGCAGTATTTGGGTGACATTTGGTGTGACATTAGGGCGTCACGCCGGATGCCCCTAAAATCTGATTTTCTGTCTGATGTACCTCGATATGCGCTTGCGCCAGCCTTCTCAGCGTTTCTTCTCCGTCTTGATCGGGCTGCTGATAACGACCCCACTGCTGGCAACCCAGCCGCCGGTCAATGATGGCAGCGTGATCCTGCGCATGTGCAAGGGAGCGGACAAGGTGAAGGCGCTTTCCGTGATGTGTCACAGTTACTTGAATGGCTACATTGATGGCGCGCACCACTACAGCAAGAGCAAGGTCGCGTTCTGCCTGGAGGTTGGCGACAAAGAAAAGGCACCGGCCGCGTTGGTTGCGTGGATCGGCGCCAATCAGGCCGCATTGAAGCAGCCGGCCGGCGGAGTCCTGCAGCAGGCATTGACGGCGAGCTTCCCCTGCAAGGGCAATAAATAAGGTGCCGGAGTGCGTCGCCGAAACACTGCCTATCCTTTTTCGTGATGAAAACCTGATTGCTGTTCACAAACCCAGCGGGCTGCTGGTGCATCGGAGTTCGCTGGATCGTCATGAAACCCGATTCGCGCTGCAAATCCTGCGCGACCAGATCGGACAACCGGTATTTCCAGTGCATCGGCTTGATAAAGGGACTTCCGGTGTTCTGCTGTTTGCGCTGAATCGGGAGGTTGTCCGCAGTTTGAACAGCCAGTTCGAGTCAGGCGAGGTGGCGAAAACCTATCTTGCCGTGGTACGTGGCCATCCGCCGGAGTCCGGAGAGATCGATCATCCGTTGGCGCGCATGGCGGACGAGCATGCTGGCATATCTGCCAGCGTTCATGAACAACCCGCGCAACCCGCGCGAACCCGTTACCGCCGACTGGCGACAGTCGAGCTGCCCTATCAGGTGGATCGCTATCCGAGCAGCCGCTACGCCCTGCTTGAACTTGCGCCGGAGACTGGTCGCTGGCATCAGTTGCGCCGCCATCTGAAGCATATTTCGCATCCGATCATTGGTGACGCGACGCATGGAAAGGGCCGGCACAACCGGCTGTTTCAGGAATTGTTCGGTTGTCAGCGCTTGCTGCTGGCGGCGACCGAACTGCGCTTGCGGCATCCGCTCAGCGGCCAGACCTTGTGTTTGCGGGCCGGACTAGCCACTGATTTCGCCGCGCTAGTCGAGGCGTTGGGGTGGCGGGGCGATTTGCCTGAAGCAGGATTTGCATAGAACCCCTTTACAATGCCGGTCCCTTTCACAGCCTTATCTTGTCTTCATGACCGAAGCCGATGAACTCTTGCGCGCCAAGCTGAATGCCGAGACCGGCAAGTTGCCCTGGAGTGAACTGGAACGTCATTTCGCGCGCGGTGTGGTGATCAAGGTGGCGGGCGAACTGGATCTGGTCGAGGTGGCGGTGGCGATGTCTCACGATGACAAGACAACGGTAGAAGCCTGGCTGACGCAAGGTTTGATCGCACGCGCCGAGGTTGATGACGCATTTGCCTGGCATGCCCAGCAAAGCCAATTCTGGGCGGTTGTCGCCGCGCCCTGGGTGCTGATCCAGGAAGTTGCAGCACGCCTGGATGCCTGAACTTTCATCTCACCGTTTCCTTCATGGCCATTAAAGCAACCATCTTCAAAGCGGATCTACAGATCGCCGACATGGACCGCAATTACTATGCGGAACATAGTCTGACGCTGGCGCGGCATCCTTCTGAAACCGATGAACGCATGATGGTGCGCTTGCTGGCGTTTGCGCTGTTTGCGCATGAGCATCTGATTTTCGCCAAAGGCTTGAACGCGGATGACGAACCGGGTCTTTGGCAGATGGATTTAACTGGCGCGATCAAGTTGTGGATTGAAGTCGGGCTGCCGGATGAGAAATGGATACGCAAAGCCTGTGGCCGAGCCGAACAAGTCGTGGTGATCAGCTATGGTGGCCGCACCGCCGAGATGTGGTGGAGCGCGAACAAGAGCAAATTCGAGCGGCAGGAGAGTCTGCACGTGATCAATCTGCCGCTGGAATCAAGCCAGGCGCTGGCCGCGATGGCCAGCCGCACCATGCGACTGCAATGCAGCATCCAGGATGGCCAGGTCTGGCTGACCGATACATCAACCACGGTTCATGTCGAACCGATCAAATGGCAATGAAGCGGCGTTAAACTCCGCAGCGAGTTCGTCGAACTCTGCAATCTGCTCAAACTGGCTGGCGTGGCGGACAGCGGTGGACACGGCAAGACCTTGGTTGCTGGTGGTCAGGTGCGTGTCGATGGCGTCACCGAACATCGCAAGACAGCAAAAATTCGCGCCGGCCAGACTGTGGAATGCCAGGACACCCGCATCAAGGTGCTGGCCTGAAGTTGTTCTCAGGTGGGCGTTTGTACCCGCCGATCAGAATTGCAGCAGGGCTTGTTGGCGTACCGGATAAATCGTTTCGTTCATGATTTTTCGATTGCAACTGCAAGCGGCTTCGCGATCACGCAGCATTGCATCCATCTCCGCCAGATAGCGATCACGCTTTGGCCCTGCGTTGAGTTGGGCCAGTGTGGCTTTGTGTTGAGTGCATTCCGGCTGGGTCATCAACATGCTGCATGGCGCGTTATCTGGTAGGGATGCAGCCTGTGATGCCGTCATCATGCCGAACAGGGCGAAGGTGAGAAGCAGGTTGGGGGTAATGATGTTCATGTTGACCTCCTTGATCCAGATCGATGACAACCTGCCGTTGTGTGATGCAAGAAACGTACCGGGATGGCAGGGATTGCCGTGCACACTGCCAGATTGCCCGCAAGCCTTGACAGGACTGCATTCCGCAGCCAATCAGCCGGGTTGCGCCGATGAATTGGCTTTGGTTTCGCCACACTTGACGCACCAGGTTCACGCGTGGATGTCTCGATTCAGTGCGCTTGGCCTGGTTGGAAATGGCGGGTTTAACCAAGGTTTCACGCTTCGGACGCTCCTTGCGGGTCCAGCCGACGTAAGATTGCGGGAGTGATTGTTTTCTTTGTCTGGAGAGCCAACATGACCCATCCTCTAGCCGGCCAGCCGGCCCCCGCTGATGTTCTGACCGATATTCCGGCGCTGCTTGCCGCCTACTTCAACCAACCGGATGTGAGCCAGCCGACGCAACGCGTCGCCTTCGGTACCAGTGGCCATCGCGGTAGCTCAATCAATGGCAGTTTCAACGAAGCGCATATCCTGGCGATTACCCAGGCGGTTTGTGAATACCGCAGCGCACAGGGTATTACCGGGCCGTTGTATCTCGGCAAGGACACGCATGCGTTATCCGAACCGGCGCAGCGCAGCGCGCTCGAGGTGCTGGCAGCCAACGGCGTCGAAACGCGCTTGCAGAGCAATGATGGCTATACGCCGACGCCGGTCATCTCACGTGCGATTCTGGTTTACAACGCAATCGACAACGCGCCGCGCGCAGATGGCATTGTCATCACGCCATCGCATAACCCGCCGCGAGATGGTGGCATCAAATACAACCCGCCCCATGGCGGCCCGGCCGATACTGATGCCACCGGCTGGATTGAACAGCGCGCCAATGCGCTGATGGCGGCAGGCAATCGCGACGTCAAGCGGGTGCCTTATGCGCAAGCGCTCGCGGCTCCGACCACTTTTCAGGAAGATTTCGTCACGCCTTACGTCGCTGATCTCGACAAGGTCATCGACATGGCTGCGATTCGTGCCGCCGGCTTGAAGATCGGCGTCGATCCGCTCGGTGGCGCTGCGGTGGCTTACTGGAAGCCGATCGCCGAGAAATATGGCCTGAACATTGAGGTGGTGAATCCGAAGGTGGACCCGGCGTTTGCGTTCATGACGCTCGACCACGACGGCAAGATCCGGATGGATTGTTCCAGCCCTTATGCGATGGCCAGTCTGGTCAAACTGAAAGATCGATTCGACATCGCCTGGGGCAACGATGCCGACGTCGATCGGCACGGCATCGTTACACCTTCGATCGGCCTGCTCAACCCGAATCACTTTCTCGCCGTCGCCATCCACTATCTGTTGACGCATCGCCCGCAATGGCCGGAAACCGCCGCAGTTGGCAAGACGCTGGTGTCGAGCGGCCTGATTGATCGGGTGGTGAATGGTCTTGGCCGCAAATTCCTGGAAGTGCCGGTCGGCTTCAAATGGTTTTCCGGTGGCCTTCTCGATGGCAGTTTCTGTTTCGGTGGCGAAGAATCCGCCGGTGCTTCCTTCCTGCGTCGCGATGGCAGCGTCTGGACCACTGACAAGGACGGCATCATCCTTGGCCTGCTGGCGGCCGAAATCACCGCTGTCACCGGCAAGGATCCTGGTCGTTACTACCTGGAACTGGCGGCGCAGCACGGCACGCCGTATTACATCCGCATTGACGCCGTCGCCACCCCCGAACAGAAGGCCGCGTTCAAGCAGCTCACGGGCGAACGTGTCACCGCCGCGACGCTGGCAGGCGAACCAATCTTAGCCAAAATGACGCGTGCTCCTGGCAATGATGCCCCCATCGGCGGGCTCAAGGTGACCACTGAAAACGGCTGGTTTGCCGCGCGTCCGTCCGGTACCGAGGACATCTACAAGCTGTATGCCGAAAGCTTCAAGAGCCCCGAGCACTTGCAGGAGATCGTGCAAGAGGCGCAAAGCATCGTGACCGATGCGCTGGCGGGATAAAGACGAGGAGCAGGTGAATTGGCCTAAGCTGTGGAATCAGGCGCCAGGAAAATTATTCACCCACAATCCGATTAGGGCATGTTAGTCTGCACGGCTAATTTTTGGCTGTTTAGGCTTTGCGACTAACGCCTTAACCACTAACACAAACTATTTATTGACGTTTTTAGCACGCCCGTTAATCGGCCGTTGCAGCTGGAGCAAAACAACACATGGCAAAAGAAGAGTTGATCGAAATGGAAGGCGTAGTGAACGAGGTCTTACCGGACACGCGTTTCAAGGTGACGTTGGATAACGGCATGGAAATCCAGGCCTATGCTTCTGGCAAGATGAAAAAACACCGGATTCGTATTCTGGCTGGCGATAAAGTCACGCTTGAACTTTCTCCTTACGATCTCAGCAAAGGCCGCATCAGTTTTCGTCACAAGGACGAGCGCCCTGTTGGCAGCATGCCGCCGCCCACCACACAATTCCGTCGCCGCTGATATTTCGGCGGTTGCGACTCAACAGTGTTTTCCAGATTTTTTGGCTAAACGCCAGGCAATAAAAAACGCGGCCGAAGCCGCGTTTTTTATTGCTACCTGGGGTGCTTAGATCGCTTGGATCTTGCTGGCTTGAAGGCCTTTCTTGCCCTGGGTCACTTCGAACTGCACGCGCTGGTTCTCTGCAAGAGTCTTGAAGCCGTTGCTCTGGATTTCGCTGAAATGCGCGAACAGATCTTCACCGCCTTGATCGGGGGTGATAAAGCCGAAGCCCTTGGAATCATTGAACCATTTCACGGTGCCGGTTTGAGTGCTCATGTATCTTTCCTTTAACTATAAATGCGGGCCAGGCCCAAAAAATGCCCAAGCTCAAGGAATGTAACCGAGGGAATTCGAACCGAGACAGCTTCAAACAATGAAGAAACTGGACAGACCTGATACCACTTAGACAACCACTTGACGCAAGCGCCCGCGCATCATACTCAGTTCTTGCGCCAGTGGGGTGTTTTCAGAGGTGGATTTTTTGGGTTTTTATAAATTGCCAGCGGGGTCGCTCAAAAAGTTCAAATTTTATTCATCGCCTGTCTCCTTTGCTTCGCCTCATGCGGGCTGGATAATTGCCCGCCTCAGCTTCCCTTGAGCGATTGCCAATCTGTGATGAACAAGAAAAAAGTCTTTCTGCCCGTGCTGTTGCTGGCACTCGGCATCGGTGGTTTTGTCGCGCTGAAATCGACGCGGCCGAAGCCGCCGGTTGCGCCGGTCAAGGAACCAGTCTGGCATGTGCAGACGATGACTGCTGAACTGGCCAGCATCAGCCCGGTAACCGCACTGAACGGGCGGGTCGAGAGTCCGGAGCAGACACGCGCCGCCGCGCCTGGGATAGGTCGGGTGTCGCAGGTTCTTGTACGCGAAGGCCAAGCCATCTCGCCGGGGCAACTTCTGTTGCAGCTTGACCCGCGTGATTTCAAACCCAAGGTCGATCAAGCGCGCGGCGAAGTGGATGAACTGCAAGCCGCGATTGCCAGTGAGGAATTGCGTCACAAGGCGGATCTGGATCAACTCGCACAGGAACGGCAATTGCTGGAATTTGCTGCCGCTGATGTCGGTCGGTTTGAAAAGTTGCGGCAGGAAAATTTCTATTCCCAAAGCGCGGTGGATCAAAGCCGCCAGAATCTGGCGCGGCAGCAAATCACCCTGCGCACTCGGGAATTGGCGGTCGCCGATCATCGTGCGCGGATGAGCCAGTTGCAGGCGCGCTTGAGCAAGGCGCGCGCCAATCTGGAGCAGGCCGAACTGGCCATGCAGCGTAGTAAGGTGGTTGCCGAATTTGCCGGCTACGTGGCAAAGGTGGAGGTCGCCGAAGGCGATCAGGTCAACAGCGGCCAGAGCCTGGTCACGTTGTACCCGTCGGCGGGACTGGAAGTCCGCGCCAAGCTGCCGGCGACGCAGCAGGATGCTTTCATCTCTTCATTGCGCGCTGGCGAGCGCCCCAAAGCGACGGCGTTGGTGGCGGGCGAGTTGATTGAATTCACCTTGGTGCGCACCGCTGCCGCCGCCGATACGCGCGGTCTTGACGCGTTTTTTGCCGCCCGCAAAGCCAGCAATAACCTGCGCATCGGTGAACTGATCAATCTGCAGGTCGCCAGAGCTCCGGTCGGCGAAGCGGTCGCCGTGCCCTACACCGCGCTGTTTGGCGGACGCCAGCTCTACCGGATTGAAGCGGGTCGACTGAAAGCGCTCGATGTCGAGGTGCTGGGCGATGCCGGTGGCGCCTTCGGCCAGGCCACGCCGCGTTTGCTGGTGCGCAGCCCGGCGCTGAAGCAGGGCGATACTTTGCTGGTCACGCACCTGCCGAATGCGATGAGCGGATTGAAAGTCGAAGTCGTCAAATGAAGTCCGACCGTTGAAATGCAACCGATAAAGATCACGCCATGAAACGCCAGGACCTGCTCGGTACCTTTGTCCACCATCCGGTGGCGGCCAATCTGTTCATGCTGATTCTGATGCTGGCTGGCTTGTATGCCGTGTCCAAGCTGAATGTTCAGTTCTTCCCCAATTTCAATCTCGATTTTGTCAGCGTGCGCGTCGAGTGGCGCGGCGCGGCGGCGGAGGACGTGGAGGAAGGACTGACCACGCCGCTGGAACAGAAGCTGAAATCGGTGTCCGGCATCAAACATGTCACGTCCACCTCCAGCCAGGGCATCAGCTCGATTTCCATCGAGTTCAAGGAAGGCACCGATCCGATCAGCGCGGTGGACGAGGTCAAGCAGGCGGTCGATCAGTTCCGCAACTTGCCACAGGACGCCGAGCCGCCGGAAGTCAGTCGGGTGATTCGTTATGAACCGATCGCCCACATTCTGCTGACCGGCGGCAGCTTGCCGGAATTGCGCCAGCTGGCGCGCAAGTACGAGCAGGAGTTGCTTGGTCGCGGCATCGACAAGGTCGATCTGATCGGCTTGCCGGATGAGGAAGTCTCCATCACCGTGCCCAGCCAGGAACTCGAACGTCTGGGGCTGACGCTGGACCAGGTGGCGACGCGGTTGAGCCAGACCAACCGCGATCTGCCAGCCGGCAAGGTGGGCGAAGGCGAGGTGCAGCGCGAAGTACGCGGCGTCAATCTGCGCCGCGATCCGCGCGACTACCAGGATTTGCCGCTGGTGACGGAAACCGGCAGCCGCATCGAACTCGGACAAGTTGCGCAGATCGAGCGCGGTCCGCGCGACAACAGCCTGTTTCTTGAGGTGAATGGCCAGCCGGCGGTCGAGTTGTTTCTCAAGCGGGCTGAAACCGGCAACTCGCTGACTGCCGCCAAAATACTGAATACCTGGCTGGAGGAGGCGCGACCCAAACTGCCCCCGACCATCCAGCTAACCGTGTATGACGAAGTCTGGACCCTGATCGAGGATCGTATCGGGCTGCTGGTCAGCAATGGTATCCAGGGCCTAGTCATCGTCGTGTTCATCCTGCTGCTGTTTCTCAACGGACGCGTCACCGCCTGGGTGGCGATGGGCATTCCCACCGCATTTTTGGCAACGCTGGCGGTGGTCTGGCTGGTCGGCGGATCGATCAACATGATCAGCCTGTTCGCACTGATCATGGCGCTCGGGGTGATCGTGGACGACGCGATCGTGGTCGGCGAGGACGCCTACGCGCACCACAAGATGGGCGAGAACCCGATGTACGCATCGGAAGGGGGTGCGCGCCGCATGTTCTGGCCGGTGGTCGCCTCCAGCCTGACCACGGTAG
>JAIFLB010000001.1 GCA_020049245.1 Betaproteobacteria bacterium
AGGGCATCAACTGGGACCTGAACCCGCACTTTCTAGGCCAGGTGCGCATGGCCGCTTCACATCACCGACCGGTGATCCTGATCTGCCGCTCCGGCAACCGATCGAAAGAAGCCGGCGAGTACCTGGAGAAAAACGGTTTTACCGATGTTTACAACGTGCTCTTCGGCTTCGAAGGCGAACTCGACGACAACCACCAACGCTCCACCCACAACGGCTGGCGCTTCGATGGATTGCCGTGGGAACAGTGCTGAACAACAGGAATGCCAGGGTTCGGCAGTCCATGTTGTTCAGCAGGGTGGGCGGTGATTGGCAAAGGCTGCATGAAGAATCCTGGCACTACTTCACAAAAACATCAAAACGTTTTAATGCTAAAGTGGCACTGTATCCACTAGGAACTGTTCATGGAAATCATGGAAACCGGAACCACTCGCGCCACCGTTTACATTGAAAACCCGTTGCATCAGGCGCTACGCCTGAAAGCGGCAAGCTCCCGGCGTAGCATGTCCGAGATCGTCAACGACGCCCTGCGCGCTGCCTTGCGCGAGGACGAGGAAGACCTGGCCGCCTTCGTTGAGCGGGCCAGTGAAAAACCGCTGAGTTACGAGCAATTCCTCGCCCAACTGAAGGCCGATGGCACGCTATGAACTGAGGGTCCGGCCTTCAGTCGCCAAAGATTTGCGGGGCATCCCGAAGGCCGATCTGACGCGCATTCTCGCCCGCATCGAATCCCTGCGCGACGACCTGCGCCCGCCCGGTGCCGAGAAACTTTCTGCCCAGGAACGCTATCGCATCCGGCAAGGCAGCTACCGCATCATTTACGGCATCGAGGAAGCGGAAATCGTGGTGGAGATCGTCAAGGTGGGGCACCGGCGCGAGGTGTATCGCGAGGTGAAGTCGTTGTAATACTCGGTACGGCGCAGTTCCGCCTGGGGCACGATCTCCTCGCCCAGGGCCACGGTGCCTTGAATGTAGCGCCTCTGGCGCAGGGCATGCCGGGTCCATTCGTCAAGGTGGTGGTAGTAGGCGCTGTAGGCCTGTTCCATTTCTCCGGTGAAGTTGTGGGTCAGGTAGAGGGCCTGCTCCGGCCGTGCCGGGAAGGGGGTGTAGATGCAGGCCAGATCGGCCTGGAAGGCCTGGCTCATGCGGGCAATGGTGGCCGGCCAGCGTTCCGGTTCCAGCCCGGCCTGGTAGATTTCGCCAACCAGATCGAGCAGGCCAGCTTCTCGTTCCAGATTGGTTTGATGTGTCTTGCCTTCGCCCATCGCGCGAGTTCCCCGGGAATGCCTTGGTTCATTACCCTTTTATAATATTTCGAGTTTAGTCGATGCTTTTATCCTGATTGGTGAAGTTTTGCTTACCGCCCCAGCCTGTCCAGCGCAGATTGCGGCCAGAGCGGCCGCTTCCGGAGGCTTGATGGACATGTTCCGTGCAGGTAATTCAGCCGGATTTACATGAATTCTCAGGCAATTGATGGGTTTTGATTGACCGGGATTGATCCATCTCGCCGCAAATTCCTGTTTTTGAATATTGCAATAATCTAATATTCTGATATAAAGATATCTACGTCTTTTGAGTAATCTTGAGAGACGACAAGAAACCTAAATAATGGATGGAGCTTTCAATGACATACGGTATTTTTTCTGCGTACTCACGACGCTTGGTTGATCCCGGTTCTTCGACTGCCAGTTTGAATTTGGCTGCCCGAAGCAACGAACCTCTGACGACAGATTTCCCTCGCGGTTGAAGCTGTCTGCACTTCAAGTGGTGGCACGCATGTTCCGCCACCCGTTGATTTATCCAAGTTTTTCAGTACCGTTGTGAACTCGTGGAAGGGCCTGCCATGACCAAACTGCCGCTGTCATTTGCCTTGATTCCGGAGACCATGAGCCGTCTGGCTTATTTCGATGGTTGGCCGACAGAAGTGCTGGATCGTTTGGCCCTGGGCGCGAAGTTGATCAGCGTGCCGAAAAACGGTGTTCTGGCGAGTAAGGGGGAGGTGCTGGACCATCTCTATGTTCTGGTCAGCGGTCTGGTGCGCTTGTATATCCCGTTGCCGAACAATATGGAACGCGTGGTTGCGTTGGTGCATCAGGGCGATAGCCTCGGTGAATCCTGTCTGGTTTTGAATGAAGCTTGCCCATTTCATGCGGTGGCCTGCAAGGATAGTCATCTGCTGGCGATTGACCCGATGGTGTATCGGCGAGAACTGGGCCGCGATTCCGTTTTGGCCGGCAAGACGTTGGAACGGGTCTCCAGACGCTTGATGGAAACCTTGCGTGACACCGAAATATGCGCGCAACGCTCAAGCGTGCAACGGGTTGCCTGCTACTTGATGCGCTATCAGCCGACGCCGAAGACCACCGCCTTCAAGTTTCAATTGCCGGCACGCAAGCAGGATATCGCCGCCAAGCTGGGGCTGACCCAGGAAACCCTGTCGAGAGTGCTCAGCTTCCTCGATAAACAGGGATTGATCCAGATGCATGGCGCTCAGATCAGCATCGAGGATGGCACCAAGTTGACCGAGATCACCAGCATGCGGGATCCGAAAGAGTCTGAGCAGAACGTGGCTTTTTGATGCAAATCAAAAAAATTCGCGGTTATCAATAGTTCATTTGGACAGGTGGCTACTCTGCGCCGTTGAAAAAGGAGGCTATCGCCGGGGAAATCTCGGCGTAGCGGTTACTTTAATCAAACTGGAGTAGAAACCCACCATGACCTTGAAGTCTGTTTTATCCGGTGTGGCCTGTGCCGCGCTGTGCTTGTCGGCCGTGTCCCCCGGTGTTGTCGTTGCAGCAGAAGAGAAGCCGTGTTTGATTGCCGGCTGGCAAAACCCGGCCAGCATTTGTGCTGCCCATACCAAAACCATTGCGGCTACCTGTTTCATTTGTCACGGCCCCAACGGCAAGAGCATCGGCGCGGTGCCCAGTCTGGCTGGCCAGGACAAGGCGTATCTGGCGGAAGCCATGCGGGATTTCAAATCCGGCAAGCGTGAATCGACTGTGATGAAAAAATACGCACTGGGTTACTCGGACTCGGAATATGACGATCTCGCCGCGTACTTCGCCGCGATCAAATAACTCATCCGAGGAGATAAGACATGACCATTAATCGCCGTAGTTTTCTGAAATACTCTGGCGCCAGTCTGGCCGCCACATTGGCGCCGCAACTTGCCTTCGCGATGGCCGGCAAGCCGCATGTTGTTGTCGTTGGCGCCGGTTTTGGCGGTGCAACCTGTGCCAAATACCTGCGCATGTGGGATCCCAATATTCAGGTCACCCTGATCGAACCGAACGCGCAGTTCTATTCCTGTCCGATGTCGAACTGGGTCATCGGCGGCATGCGCACGATGGATGACATCGTCAAGAGTTACGCCAACCTGCCCGGTTACGGCATCAAGATGGTGCAGGACACTGCAGTTGGCGTTGATGCCAACAAACGTGTGGTGACGACCGGCAAAGGCCAGAAGATCAGTTATGACCGTCTGGTGTTGGCGCCGGGTATCGAATTCATGACCGACCAGATCGAAGGTTTCGCCGAGGGCGAGGCCGCCGGCAAGGTGTTGCATGCCTGGAAGGCGGGGCCGCAGACACTGGCCTTGCGCAAACAACTGGAAGCCATGCCGGATGGCGGCGTCTTCGTCATCGCCAGCCCGCCCCCCCCGGGACGCTGCGTTTCCGGGCCGTATGAGCGCGCCAGTCTGGTGGCGCAGTACTTCAAACGGAACAAGCCGAAGTCAAAGATCATCATGCTGGATGGCCACTTCGACGTGGTCTCGAAAGGCCCGATGTTCAAGGCGGCGTGGAAGAAGCTCTACCCCGGCATGATCGACCATCGCCCATACAACCTGGTCACCAAGGTCGACCACAAGAGCATGATTGTCACCAGCGAGTTTGAGGACGTGAAGGCCGATGTCATCAACATCGTGCCGAAACAACGTGCTGGCGCCATCTGCGCTTCCGCCGGCGTGCGGACCGATACGGCTGGCGTCTGGTGCCCGGTTAACGGCGTCACTTACGAGGCGCCAAATGTGCCATTCGTCCACATCCTGGGCGATTCGGTGGCCTCCAACATGCCGAAGTCGGCGCATGTGTCAAACAACCAGGCCAAGATTTGCGCTGCGGCATTGGTCGAGATGTTCAATGGTCGTGAGCCCAATCCGTATCCGGTGATCGGCAGCACCAGCTACTCGGCAACGTCGGACGAAACCTCCGGCCCGATCGCGGTGGTGATGCGTTATGACCCGGACAAGGAGGCGTATATCCGCCAGCCTGGCGGTGGTGCGGCTGATCTCAGCGACGAGTTGAACTTCGCCTACAACCTTTCATGGTTTGAAAATATCTGGGCGGACACGTTTGGATAATTCGTTTCGGGGTGCTCAAGGCGCCCCGAAACAGTTGGAAACCAGCCGAAGCGATTCTGGCTGGATGCATTTACCCTGGATGTGAGGAGACCACAAATGATCCAAAAGAACCTGCATGACAAATACAGTCCGATGTATCACCTCGGTGCGCTTGGATCGGGAGGCTTGGCCATCTCGTTCTTTCTTTATCTCAACTTTCTGCTGCCGCATGAGAGCGGCATTATTTCGTTCGATCAGCTCTGGCCGATCCTGTCTGGCGAACCGAGCTTGAAGGCGTTCTGGGTCAGCCTTTGTCTGGTCGTGGTGTTTGCGCTGTCGGCGATGCATATCGCTTTGATGATCTGGAACACGCGCGAATTCAGTCTGTTCAAGAAAACCGATGCGTATCACAAGCTGCGCGACTCCAGTGCCGAGATCAGCCTGATGGTGGTGCCTTTGACGATGGCAATGACAGTCAATGTCTTGTTTGTCAATTCATCACTTTTGATTCCCGGTCTCTGGGAAGTGATCGAATACATGTTCCCGCTGGCGATGATTGCTTTTGTGGCGATCGGTATCTATGCCTTGCGCATCCTCGGCGACTACTTCGTCCGCATGCTGCTTCACAAGGGGTACAGCTTCGAGCAGAACAACAGTCTGGCACCGATGGTATCGATCTTTGCGCTGTCGATGATTGCGGTCGGCCTCGCCGCGCCTGCCGCCATGAGCCATGTGCGTGAAGTCGTTGCAATCGCGATCGCCCTGTCGGCCTTCTTTGCCACTTCCGCCGCGCTGTTGATGATCGTCATGCTGGTGATCGGCTTCCATACCATGTTGACTCACGGCATTCGTCCGGAAGCCGCACCCAGCCTGTGGTTGATGATTCCGATCACGACGCTTCTCGGCATTACCTTCATGCGCACCACGCATGGCATGGGCGAAGCGTTTGGCGGCCATACCAGTTCTGGTGAAGTCTTTATCGTTCTGATGGCGATCTTCTCGGTTCAGCTGATCTTCGGCATGATCGGCTACACCGTGATGAAGCGCCTCAACTACTTCAAAGATTTCATCTGGGGCTCGAAAACTCATGCCACCACCTATGCGCTGGTCTGCCCAGGCGTCGCCTTGCCGGTGTTCGGCCTGTTCGTGGTCAAGTTTGGTCTGATGGGCAACATGCTGGTGATGATGTGGACGCCCTGGATGTATCTGTTTTTGCTGCCCTTCCTGCTGGTTCAACTGAAGACGCTGCAAGTACTGCTAACTCTGGTCAGCAAGCTGCAACTGGTTCCCGCCGCTGCCCGTATGCCCAATATGCAAACCGCCTGAGTTTTCTTTTGCGGGCGAACTGGCTTCGCCCGCGTGTTCATCCAGTTCTTAACGTTCACTGATTCTTCGAGGAGATACCCCAATGAAAAAATCCATCCTACTACTCGGCCTGCTGCTGATTTCCGGTATGGCCAGTGCTGCGGCACCGCTCACCGGCGAGCAGATCAAAACACTGCTCTCGGGTAATTCCGCATCCGGTTTTGCCGATGCACTGGGCAAGAACTACACCGCCTACTATGGCGCCGACGGCAAACTGGTTCAGGATCTCGGCAAAGGCAAGCGCCGGCAAGGCACGTGGAAAATCACCGACAACAACTTCTGCACTCAGTTTCCGACCGAGCCGGCACGTTGCACCAAGGTGATGCCTGCCGACAATGGTGAATATGTCAGGATCAAGGATGACGGCATGGTCACCAATACCTGGAAGAAGTTTTACCCGGGCAATGCCTACAAGTATTAATCGACGGCTTCAGAGGCATTGGAAACCCGCCTGATGGAACCCGCCTCATGGCGGGTTTTTTCATGCTCGGGTAACGTCCGCCTGCCGGGGCGGCAACATTCTGAAACTTCCG
>JAIFLB010000008.1 GCA_020049245.1 Betaproteobacteria bacterium
CGTCTGCTGGCCGCCTCGTTCACGCATGCCCGAGTGCTGCTGATCGGCGCCGCCTTGCTGGTCCTGACGGCGGCGGCCAGCATCCCCTTCTTTCCGCGCACCTTCCTGCCGCCCTTCAACGAAGGCACCTTGACCATCAATGTGCTGCTCAATCCGGGCGCTTCGCTGGCCGAATCGAATCGCGTCGGCCAACTCGCTGAACAACTGGCGGCGGCGGTGCCGGAGGTGACGCAAGTCGGTCGCCGCACCGGCCGCGCCGAACTGGACGAACATGCCGAAGGCGTGCATTACACCGAGATGGACGTCGATCTGAAGGAATCCGAGCGCAGTCGCGACGCCGTCATCGCCGACATCCGTTCCCGCCTCGCCGCCCTGCCCGCTTCAATCAGCATCGGCCAACCGATTTCGCACCGGCTCGACCATCTGCTTTCCGGCGTGCGCGCCCAGATCGCGCTGAAAATCTACGGGGACGACCTGGACACCCTGCGCCGCCTGGCGGAAGACCTGCGTGGCGAGTTGGCGCAGATTCCCGGCGTCACCGATCTGGCGATCGAAAAACAGGTGCGCATTCCGCAGATCAAGATCCGTATCGATTACGCTGCAGCAGCGCGCTATGGCGTCGCCCCCGGCACGTTGCTGCGCAACCTGCAACAGATGATCGAAGGCGAGCGCATCGGGCAGATTGTCGAAGGTGGCGAGACCGGTGGGGGTGGCTCAAAGCGTTTCGATCTGATCGTGCGCCTGCCTGAAGCAGAGCGCGGCCTGACCCAACTGCCCGGGCTGCTGATCGACACACCACTTGGCGCGGTGCCGCTGTCGCGTCTGGCCAGCATCGAAGACAGTGACGGGCCGAACCAGATCAGTCGTGAGAATTCGCGTCGCCGCATCGTCATTTCCGCCAATACGGAAGGCCGCGACATGAGCGCGGTGATTGCCGACATTCGCGCCAAGCTGGCTGCGATGCAGGCCAAAGGCGCACTGCCGGATGGCTACTACACCGCGCTCGAAGGCCAGTTCCAGGCGCAGGAGGCTGCCACCCGCCTGATCTCGCTGCTGGCGCTGGTGTCGCTGACACTGATCTTTCTGGTGCTGTATTCACGCTATCGCTCGACCACGCTGGCACTGATCATCATGCTCAATATTCCGCTCGCCCTGGTTGGCAGCGTTGCAGCACTCTGGCTGTCCGGCCAGTCGCTCTCGGTTGCGGCGCTGGTCGGCTTCATCACGCTGACCGGAATCGCCACCCGCAACGGCATCCTGAAGATCAGTCATTACATCAACCTGTGCGCGTTTGAAAACGAAACCTTCGGCAAGCCGATGATCGTGCGCGGTTCGCTGGAACGCCTGACGCCGGTGCTGATGACCGCACTGGTCGCCGCCTTCGCCCTGCTGCCGCTGCTAATGGCGGCGGATGCGCCGGGCAAGGAAATCCTCTACCCGGTCGCCGTCGTCATCTTCGGCGGCCTGATCAGTTCCACCCTGCTAGACACCGTGCTGACGCCGGTGATGTTCTGGCTGTTCGGCGAGAAACCGCTGAACCGTCTGTTGCAAACCCGATCCACCGAAAACTACTGACCCACCAGGAGCCACGCCATGAAAAAGCTAGCCATTCCCCTCGCCCTCAGTTTGATGCTCAGCGCCGGCCAGGTCTGGGCGCATGCCGACCATCTGAAACCGCAATTCGGTGGCATCACCGCCGAAGCAGACGTATTCCAGGTCGAACTGGTGACCAAGGGGAATGAAATCGTTTTGTACCTGAGTGAACACGGTGCGCCGGTCGAGTCCGCCGGCGCCAGCGGAAAGTTGATTTTGCTGACCGGTAAAAACAAGGAAGAAGTCACGCTGATGCCCAGCGGCTTTCAAGCACTCAGCGCAAAACTGAAGACCAGACCCGCGCGCGGCAGCAAGGTCGTGGCCAGCATCAACGTGCCTGGCCGGGAAGCCGGCACGGTTCGATTCACGCTGAAATAGATGACAGGCGCCAACCCTGATCAAAATGGTGCCGGCTGAATCGCCGAACTAAAGACTTTCCCTTTGCATCCGATAACGCGTCAACAACAACGACACCAACGGATGGGAAATGTCACTGCCCCTGGAACGAGAAGAAATTCAGCTCCTGACTGAAGAACTCGAAGTCACCATTGCGGCCCATCTGGCCTGGTTCAAGCAGATCAACCGCATCCTGGTCTGTGCCAATCAGGTCAACAAAGCCGATCTGTCGGACGACGCACATCTACGAACGCATTTCGGCCAATGGTATTACAGCCAGGAACCGAATACGCTCCGCGAAAACCTGGATTTCCAGGCGCTCGGCCCTACCCAGCAAGCAATGCACGATGTCACCCGCCTGGCTTTGCTCGAGGTTCTCGACAAACGACGGCCGGAAACTGAACTGTATGACCAGTGCATCGATCTTGCTCTGCGCCTGAACACCATGCTGCGACGGATACAACTCGACATCATCGGCGAACTGCTCACGACAGACAGCCTCACTGGCTGCGCCAGTCGGCGCGGCATGTTGACCCGCCTGCGCGAAGAACAGGAACGCTCGCTGCGCATACAACGCCCCTGCTCGATCTGCCTGCTTGATTTCGATCACTTCAAACGCGTCAACGATGAACGTGGACATCCGGCCGGCGATGCAGTGCTGCGCCAGAGCCTGCGCTTCATTACCGGCGTGCTGCGCAAATACGATTCGATCTACCGCTACGGCGGCGAGGAATTCCTCATCTGCCTGCCTGGCAGCCCGATGAAGGATGCCTGGCAGGTGATTGAACGTATCCGCTCCGGCCTCGAAAGCTTGCCGATACGCCTGCCCACGGGCGAAACGATGTACGTCACCGCCTCATTCGGACTGGCTGAAATGCACCCGCGACGGCCAGTCGAAGAAGCCATCGCCGACGCCGACATGGCGTTGATCCAGGCAAAGGAAAACGGCCGCAATCGCATCGAACTGTGGACCCAGCATTAAAGCTTGCGAGTTGAGTTGGGATGTGCGGTTGCAACAACGGATGCCAAAACGAACCTTCAAGCCGACCTAGCCATCAGATTTCCACGAATGATCACGTAACAATAATCAAATTATTTGTTCACGGATTGGCCGTATCCTGCCCCCCGTTCACATTGTCGCCGTGAGTGGATACTTGAACTCGTTAAGGTTGAGCCCATCTCAACGGCAATCGTTTTTTAAGGGAATCACCATGAAACGCATCTTTTTATTCCTCGCCACCAACCTGGCCATTGTGCTGGTGCTGTCGCTCACCATGCGCCTGCTCGGGGTGGAACCATACCTGAATGAAAACGGCCTCAATCTCGGCGCCTTGCTGATCTTCGCCGCCGTCATGGGCTTCGGCGGATCGCTGATTTCGCTCGCCATGTCGAAATGGATGGCGAAGAAATCAGTCGGCGCCCAGGTTATTACCGACCCGCGCACGCCGGAAGAACTCTGGCTAGTGCAGACCGTCGCACGTCAGGCGCAGGCTGCCGGTATCAAGATGCCGGAAGTCGCGATCTGGGATTCGCCCGAGGTCAACGCCTTCGCCACCGGCATGAACAAGAACGCGGCGCTGGTTGCCGTTTCCACCGGCCTGCTGCGCGGCATGACCAAGCAGGAAGCCGAAGCGGTGATGGCGCATGAAATCTCCCACGTCGCCAACGGTGACATGGTGACGCTGGCGCTGATCCAGGGCGTGGTGAATACCTTCGTGATGTTCTTCTCGCGCGTCATCGGCCATCTGGTCGACAAGATCGTGTTCAAGACCGAGCGCGGCCAGGGTCCGGCGTTCTACGTCACCATGATCGTCGCTGAACTGGTACTCGGCGTGCTCGCCTCGATCATCGTCATGTGGTTCTCGCGCCAGCGCGAATTCCGTGCCGATGCCGGCGGCGCCACGCTGGCCGGTCGCCAGAACATGATCGCCGCGTTGCAGCGTCTGCAGCAGGCGCACACGCCGCCGCTGCCGGAGAGAATGGCCGCCTTCGGCATCAGCGGTGGCGGCGGCGGCGGTCTCAAACGCCTGTTCATGACCCACCCGCCGCTGGAAGAACGCATCGCCGCGCTGAAACAGGCAACCGGCTAAGCAAACGCTGATTAATTCGTCATTCCCCCGCAGGCAGGAATCCAGTCACTTGATCCAACTGGGTTCCCGCCCCAATCGTCCATCTCCCGCCGCCTGGAAAATCTAAGGTTTTGTTATTCGAAACCTATGCCGGGCAGGTGGAACAGGATTGGTGCGCTTCCACCGCAGTCACATCCTCCAAACCCCATCGCGACTGAGGTCACCAACCAGCAGTCCGTCAGGCAGGCGTGCCTTGCTTCCCATACAACAGCCGCCAGCCCAGCTTGCGCGCCTCATCGAGAAACAGCACGCTGGCCGCCACCAGCGTGGCTTTGAACCAATCCACCAGGAGCAGGTCCGTGGTGCCGAAGATGTTTTGCGCCGGCGCCCAATGCACCGCCAGAACCTGCATCAGCAGCACACCTGCGAGGGCCAGCCAAAGTTTTCCGTTGCGCAGGAAATGCGCGTTGAAGGCGCTGCCATGCTCGTTGCGTGCGTTGAACACGTTGAAGAACTGGAACAGCACAAAGGTGGTGAAAGCCAGCGTAAGTGCATATACCCGGCCTTGCTCGGCAAGCGCATGCTGGAACAGCAGCAGCGTGCCCAGCATCATCGTGACGCCATACAGGGCCAGGCGTCCTAGCCGCTTCAGAGTCAGGATTTCAGCCGCTTGCTGGCGCGGCGTATCGCGCATGATGCCTGCGCGCGCCGGTTCGATGCCCAGCGTCATCGCCGGAGGCCCGTCCATGATGATGTTGATCCAGAGCAACTGAATGGCGCTGAACGGCGCCGGCATGCCGGTCAACGTGGCGCCCAGTACGGTCAGGATCGCACCGATGTTGGTGGAGAGCTGGAAGCGGACGAACTTGACGATGTTGTCGTACACCACGCGGCCCTCCTCGACGGCGCGCACGATGGTGGCGAAGTTGTCATCGGTCAGTACCATGCTGGCCGCCTCGCGGGTGACGGCAGTGCCGGTGATGCCCATGGCAATGCCAATGTCGGCGGCTTTCAAGGCCGGCGCGTCGTTGACGCCGTCGCCGGTCATCGCGACGACATGGCCGTCCGCTTTCAGGGCCTTGACGATGCGCACCTTGTGGCTGGGCGAAACCCGGGCAAACACGCTGATCGTGTTGATCCGGTCGGCCAGGCTGGCATCGTCGAGCGCATCGAGTTCAGCGCCGCTGACCACCTCGCCGACACGGCCATCGACCAGACCCAGCTCGCGACCGATCGCAGCGGCGGTAGTCTTGTGGTCGCCGGTAATCATCTTGACCGCGATGCCAGCCTGCTGACACAGCGCGATCGCGGCGGCCGCTTCCGGGCGCGGCGGGTCCAGCAGGCCGGCGAGGCCGAGGAAGGTCCAGTCACCGACCCAGACATTCAGGTCGCCGGCTGGATCGAAATCGCGCGCCGGAATGCACCGCCGCGCCACCGCGATGACGCGCAGGCTTTGCTCGGCCATGCATTCGACTTCGCTTTCGATACGCTGCCGCATGGCGGTATCTATTGGCGCTTCACCGGCTCCCGACAGCCATTGCGTGGCATGCGCCAGCAGCACGGCGGGCGCGCCCTTGATGCACATTTCGATCTGCTCGCCGCTGTGGTGAAACGTGGCCATGAACTTGTGCACCGAATCGAACGGAATCTCGGCAATGCGTGGCGCGTGGGCCTGTTCCGCCTCGGGTAACAGGCCGCCCTTCTGGGCCAGCACCCAGAGCGCGCCTTCGGTCGGATCACCGACCAGCTCCGCTTGCCGCACCTGCGAATCTGTACACAGCGCCATCGGCAGCAGATACGGTCGCACATCCAGCGTTGCCGGCAAGCCGATGTCACCTGCCACAGCATAGCCTTCGCCGCTGATCTGGAAGGACGCACCAGCAAACCAGCCGGCGCGCGCGGTCATCTGATTGAGCGTCAACGTGCCGGTTTTGTCGCTGCAGATCACCGTCGTCGAACCCAGGGTTTCCACTGCCGCGAGCTTTTTCAGAATCGCCCGGTTTTGCGCCATGCGCCACATGCCGATCGCCAGCGTCACCGTGACCACCGCCGGCAAGCCTTCCGGAATCGCCGCCACCGCCAGCGCCACCGCGGTCATCGCCGACTCCGCCCAAGGCTGGCCGCGTAGCA
>JAIFLB010000195.1 GCA_020049245.1 Betaproteobacteria bacterium
GTGCCGGCCAGCGTCATTCCGGCGTTGCCCGGCATTTGGCGCGAAGCCGGCGGTTTGAATCCGAACAGCATTTGCGTCGCGGCGTAGAACAGGAACAGGGTAAAGAAGATTTTCAGCCCGGCGTCAGGCAGTTTGGCGGCCGCCAGCCCGCCGGCCAGGGTGCCGATCAGAATGCCGGGCAGCATGCGCCGTACGGTCAGCCAATCCACCGCGCCATGCGCGTGATGCGTGCGCAGGCTGGACAGCGAAGTCGGGATGATTACCGCCAGCGAAGTGGCCAGCGCGAGATGAATGTTGTACTCCGGCGTGAAGCCCTGCTGTGCGAACGCCCAACTCAGTGCCGGCACCATCAGCAGGCCGCCGCCGACGCCGAGCAGACCGGCCATGAAGCCGGCGGCCAGGCCGAGGCCGAAATAGAACGCCAGGAAGAGTTCCACCCGCGACGACTAAAACTGGCGCTGGATGAAATTCCACTCGTCCGGATCGACCGGTGTGATCGACAGCCGGTTGCCCTTGGCCAGAATCCGCATCGTCGCCAGCTCGGGCGCGTCGCGAAGTTCGGCCAGCGGAATCAAGCGCGTCTTCCTGACGAACTTCACTTCCACGTTGAACCAGCGTGGGCTATCCGTCGTTGCTTTCGGATCGAAGTATTTGCCGCTGGCATCGAACTGCGTCGCATCCGGATAGGCCAGGGTGGCCACCTCGGCCAGGCCGGCGATGCCTGGCTCGGCGCAGGTCGAGTGATAGAACAGCACGCCATCGCCCACTTGCATCTGATCGCGCATGAAATTGCGCGCCTGATAGTTGCGCACGCCAAACCAGGCCACGCTGCCATCGCGCGCCAGATCGTCGATGCTGTATTCGGAGGGTTCAGACTTCATTAGCCAATAACGCATATGGATTCCTAATTGAAAAAGGCCGCGCCATAATCCGACTAAATTACTCGGCTATAGAAAGGAGCACCGCCATGAATGATCTTAGACTGGGCGCAATTGTCAGTGCCGTGCAGAAAAACTGCCATATCTCCGATGCCCAGTTTGCGTCGGACCTGACGCTGTGCACCTTTCTCCTCAAGATGCGCGAGCTGTATCGCTGGGAGCACGAGATTCCGCTCACCGAGGAGATGCCGAAGAGCGAAGTCGGTGACTGGATGAACGAACGCGAGCGGTTCTGGGAAGTGGTCGAAGCCGCGCCTTACGAACCGCTGCCGCTTGCCACCGGCAGCATCGATCCGTTCGAAGTCGCAAAGGCGAATCGCGAGCTGGCGCCGCATGGTCTGGTCTATTCGGGTGGTTTCGGACGCGCCTGCAAGCCGCATTTCTTCCTCGGCAGCCTGTTGCGCGAGGAGGTGCGGGACGGTTTCAAGGTCTACGTTTCCGGCTGCGAATTCGCGCGCGATCTGGATGCGCCGCCGGGCATGATGCTGGACGACACCATCTTCGTGCGCACCGAATCGTTGCAACGCTGGTTGTGGGAAAAATACGAGGAATGGAACTGGAACCATCGCAACCAGGCGATGACCCGCGCCGTCGCGCATTACGATTTCCGCGCCGATCCGGTGAAAGCGTTGCAGGCGATGACCGCGACCGAGACTGAATCAGTGATCCTGCACGAACTTGGCGAGGCGCGTGTCGGCGCTGAACTTGGCGAGGACTGGTCGCAGATGCTGGCCGGCGTGATGCGCAGCCGCGCCGAGATCATGGCGCGCGCGGTGCGCGATCTGTATGCCGATTGTCTGTCGACGTTGCCCGGCTTGCTGGCGCGCGACAACCCGGCCGCGATCCATTTCTACTTTGCCAATTTCACCGGCATGCGGCGCAAGCTGTTTCCCGAGCTGGGTGTGGCGTATCAGATCTGGCTGGATAGCGGGAACAGCACTGAACTGGGGCGCATCAGCGCCGCTGGATGCGAAAAGTGGCGGGCCAGTGCCGGCCGCATGATCGCTTTGTTCCAACAGCACGGAGATGCCGCCGGGCCGTTGATTGAACAACTGTTCGATCAGCCGGATGCGGCAAATTAGCGATCCTGAATTACACCCGCAACAACACCATTTTCAGCGGGGGTTGGCCGTCCAGGCTGGGGAAATCGGCTTCCGGCATGATCCACTCGAACGCGCGAATCTCGCGTCCGGCTTTCACCGCGCTGCGCTGTAACTGCGCCAGCCAGCCTTCGCGCTCGACTTCGGCGACGTTGTTGCAGCAGATCAGCGTGCCGCCCTCGGCTGTGCTGAGCAGTGCCGGCTTGAACAGAGCGGGGTAATCGTTGACCACATCGACGACGCCGAAAATGCTTTTGGCATAACGCGGTGGGTCGAGGAAGACCAGATCGAAGGCCTGCTTTTCCAGCTTCGGGAATGGCGGCAGGCTTCGACCGCGCACAAACTTGGGTTGGCCGATGCCCGAATATTGGCGGGCGGCGGGGAAGAAATCGCTTTTGACGAAGCGCGGGCGGGTCGCCAATTCATTCAGGCGCGCATTTTCGCGGCCAATCGCCAGGCTGGATTCGGCAAAGTCCACGTTCACCACCAGTCGTGCGCCCGCCTTGGCGGCTGCGACGCCGACACCGCATGTGTAGGCGAAGTAATTCAGCACCGATTTCCCGGCGGCTTCCCGCATCACGCGCCGGCGGCCGGCGCGCATATCGAGGAACAACCACGGGTCTTGCCCGGCATGGCGGGCCTGGATGCGGTAGTTGACGCCGAGTTCCTGAAACTGGCGCGGCTGTGTGGCGGCAACTGTGTCCTCCGCTGACAGCGGGTTGGCGATGCGCGAGTTGGATTGGCTGCGGTCGTTGTAAACCGGGACCAGGCCGGGCATCACCTCGGCATAGAAGTGTTCCAGTGCGTCCAGCTGCGCCGGCTCCAGCGGTCGATGGAAGCTTTGCACGAGCAGCAGATCGCCGTAACGATCCACCGTCAATCCTGGTTCACCTTCAACGCTGCCATGAAACAGGCGATAGGCGTCGGTTTGCTCGGCATGGCATTGGTTGAGCAGGGCTTCACGCGCGACAAAGGCGGCGGCGAGGTGGTCGATAAAGGGGATAACAGCGGGCGCAACAGCGGGGTCAATCAGTTCAGCAGACACGCAAACTCCAGAGTGATTCTTGAAAGTGGTCGGCGAGGGTACACCGTGAAGCAGCGGTAGGGCGGAAAAGCGATAGCGCCTTCCGCCATCCCTACGTCGCGCATCCGGCGGAAGGCGCTATCGCTTTTCCGCCCTACGTCCTTTCACGCCACACCGAAAACACTCGTCCACAACGCCTTCACCGCCTGGATTTCCTGGCCAAGCCCGCCATGCTCGGCGCGTGCATGTTCGCCGCCTTGCAACTTCACCGCGTGCTGGCGGCGACGTAGTTCCCGATAGGCATCGGCGGCGGCGAGCGCGATTTCCAGCGGCAGCAGGCCGAGTTCGCCGGCGCGTTTGAGGAGCGCGATGTTGCCGATGTTGGCAGTCATTTCCGGATGTTGCGCGGCATTCGCCAGCACCAGATATTGCATGGCGAATTCGACATCGACGAGGCCACCAGCGTCGTGCTTGATGTCGAACAGGCCGCTCTTGTTGGGGTGTCCGTCGTGCATCTTCTGGCGCATTTCTTTGACTTCAGTGCGCAGCTTTTCCAGATCGCGCGGCTGTTGCAACACGTTGTCGCGGATCTGACCAAAGCGATCGCCCACCGCCTGGTCTCCACAGCAGAAGCGGGCGCGAGTCAGCGCCTGGTGTTCCCAGGTCCAGGCGTGGTGCAACTGATAATCCTCGAACGCTTCGACATTGCTCACCAGCAGGCCGGCGGCGCCGTCCGGGCGCAGGCGCATGTCGGTTTCATACAGAATGCCGGCCGAGGTCAGTGTGCTCATCCAGGTGTTCAGGCGTTTGCCCAGCTTGGCGTAAACCTCCTGCGCGTCCGGATGCGCATCGTCGTAGAGGAAAACAATATCCAGGTCGGAGGCATAGCCGAGCTCCTTGCCGCCCAGTTTGCCGTAGGCAATGACCGCAAAGGCGGGCGGGATCGGCGCGGCGAGATGCTTGCCGGCCAGGCTGGACCAGACCAGTTCCAGCGTCGCGCCGACCAGCAGATCAGCCAGATCGGAAAGATGGTCGGACAGTTTTTCCAGCGTCCACATGCCGCTCAGATCCTGCGCCAGCAGACGGAAGGTTTCCGATTGCTTGAAGTGGCGCAGTTGGTCCATCTGGCGTTCCACGTCGCCATCGAGTTGCTTCAGGCGCAGGTTCAATTCCTGGCGCGCGCGCGTCCAGTCGGGCGGCGCCATCAGCTGGCGCGAATCGAGCAGTTCGTCGAGCAGATGCGGTTGCCGGGTTAGGTACTGTGCCGCCCACGGGCTGCTGCTGACGATGCGCGCGAGTTGCCGCAGCGATTGCGGATACTCCTTCAGCAAGGCCAGATAGGGGCCGCGCCGGGCGATGGCGTCGAGCAGATCGAGGATGCGGGTAAGGGTGTCGGCTGCATTTGGAAAACTGGCGGCGACTTCGATCAGCGGCGGCAACAGGCCGTCCAGCATGGCTTTGTTATTGGCCGGCAGGGTGGCATATCGGTTGCTCTCGCGCAGCGCGCGCAGCTGGTTCATGACGCTCGCCGGATCGCTGTAGCCGGCCATTTGCAGGCGGTCGTGCGCTTCCGCCTCAGGCGCATCGCACAAGCCGGCCAGCGGGTGGCCGGACTGGTCTTCCTGCGGCGCGCCAAATACCTGCTCAAATTGGCCGGAGACCTTGCGCCGCATCGGATCGAGCTTCGCCAGCATCGCCACCCAGTCGGCAAAACCCATCGCCTCGGCAATACGCCGGCGATCTTCGTCACCGTTCGGCAGCATCTGGGTTTGCGCGTCGTCGAGGTATTGCAGGCGGTGTTCCAGGTTGCGCAGGAATACGTAGGCGGCTTCCAGTTCGGTCGCCTGCTGTTCGGGAATCAGGTCGTAGGCGGCGAGCTGATGCAGCAGCGTGCGGGTCGGCCGCATTTGCAATGAAGCTTGCTGACCGCCTCGAATCAGCTGGAACACCTGGGCGATGAATTCGATCTCGCGGATGCCGCCGGGGCCGAGTTTGATGTTGTCGGCCTTGTCCTTGCGCATCACTTCGCGCCGAATCTGCGCGTGCAATTCGCGCATCGAGCCAAACGCGCCGAAATCAAGGTACTTGCGGAACACGAACGGCTTGCGCAGCTTTTCCAGTTCTTCGATGCGTGCCGGCTCTCCGGTCAGCGCGCGGCCCT
The DNA here is from genome assembly GCA_020049245.1 of Betaproteobacteria bacterium. Classification (GTDB taxonomy): domain Bacteria; phylum Pseudomonadota; class Gammaproteobacteria; order Burkholderiales; family Thiobacillaceae; genus PFJX01. The sequence goes on from JAIFLB010000195.1 coordinate 5,224, forward strand.
TGATCCAGGCGTAACGCTCCCATTCCCGCGCCTGGGTATAGAAATAGTCTTCCAGCATGCCGAAGCTGGACACCAGCGGGCCGGAGTCGCCATACGGACGCAGCCGCATGTCGACGCGAAACACATAGCCGTCGCCGGTCTTGTCGTCGATCGCGTTGATCAGCCGTTTGCCGACGCGGGTGAAGAACTCGAAGTTGTTGATGACGCGTGGCCCGGATGTCTCGCCGTCTTCCGGAAACACAAAGATCAGGTCGATGTCGGATGAGGCATTCAGCTCGCCGCCGCCCAGCTTGCCCATGCCGACCACAATCAATTGCTGCGGCTGGCCGCTGCTGTCGAGAGGTTCGCCGTGTACGCCGGCGAGGTCGCGATGATGGAAGTCGAGCGCGCAGCGCACAGTGACTTCGGCCAGTTCGGTCAGCGTGCGGGTGACTTCGGCGAGATCGGCGAGGCCATTCAGATCACGCGTCATCACGCGGGCGAAGACGCGTTCGCGCAGACGCCGGAGCTGGCGTTTGAGGTCGTCCTCGCTGCCGATTCCAGCGGCCAGGAAGTCCCGCATTTCCTCGCGTGTCACCGGACTCATCAGCGTGGCAGACAGCCAGTCGGCAAGCTCCGGCCGGGCATTGAGGCGGCCATCCAGCCAGCGGCTGAAAGCGGCAGTGCGGGAAATCATGGCGGCAGAGGCGGGCATGGCAGGAGCAGTTCAGCGAAGAGACATCGATTTTGCGGCTGAAACGCGGAATTGGTAAGCCAGCTCCGCAGGAAGATACCCGGCGGTCCGGCTGGTTCAGCGCAAGGGCAAGCCGATCAGAGTGAACTGAGCTCGACGCGCAAGCCGAGGACTTTCACGTCGCTCAGCGCCGGATCGCCGCCGGGATGGCGGACATACTGGAGCACCGGTTGCAGCGCCAGCCAGTCGTTCGCCTGGTATCGATAGGTGATCTCCAGCGCCGATTCC
>JAIFLB010000051.1 GCA_020049245.1 Betaproteobacteria bacterium
AACGGCAGTGGAAAAGGTCTGGGTCAGCCAGCCGACATTACCGCAATGAAAACTGCCGATTGGCGCCATGTTGATAATCTCCCCTTCGATCAGCTCTACGCGTTCTCCCGGTAAAAACATGCCGACTTCCGCCATTTTGTGGAATTGCTCGGCATTGATGCGGTGGCGCGTGATGGGCGGGGGAAGGATGAGTTCCATAGCCGACTCCAATAAGATAACTGCCTGAATATTGGTGCTTCATGCCTGGTTCGGCAAGTGTAGCGGCTCACTCCTCGCTTCCCGCTTCCATCCCCAATTCCTGAATCTTCCGGGTCAGCGTATTGCGGCCCCAGCCGAGCAAGGTGGCGGCCTCGATCTTGCGGCCGCCGGTGTGGGCGAGGGCGACACGGATCAGGGTGCGTTCGAATTCACTGGTGAGGTCGTTCAGGATGCCGCTGTCACCGCGCGCCAGGCGGGTTTGAGCGGTGCGCGCGAGGGCTTCGGACCAGTTAAGCGCGGCGGTTGTGGCGTCATGATTGGTTTCCGGCGGCAGGTCTTTCACATCCACCATCTGGCTGGGCGCCATCACGGTCAGCCAGTGGCAGAGGTTTTCCAGTTGCCGCACGTTGCCGGGGTAGGGCAGGGCGGACAGCGCTTTCATCGCTTCTTCGGAAACATGCTTCATCTCGACGCCAAGATCCTGTGCGCTCTTTTGCAGGAAATGCTTGATCAGCAGCGGAATGTCTTCCCGTCGTTCGCGCAGGCTGGGCAGTTTGATGCGGATGACGTTGAGGCGATGGAACAAATCCTCGCGGAACAGGCCTTGCCGAACGCGATCTTCCAGCGCCTGGTGGGTGGCGGCGATGACGCGCACATTGACCCGTACCGGCGCATGGCCGCCGACGCGGTAGAACTCGCCGTCGGCGAGCACGCGCAACAGCCGGGTTTGCAGATCGGATGGCATGTCGCCGATTTCATCGAGGAACAGCGTGCCGCCGTCGGCCTGTTCAAAGCGGCCACGACGCGATGCGGTGGCGCCGGTAAAGGCGCCGCGTTCATGGCCGAAGAGTTCGCTTTCAAGCAGGTCTTTCGGGATCGCGGCAGTGTTCAGCGCGATGAACGGTTTGTCCTTGCGCGGGCTGTGTCGGTGCAAGGCATGCGCGACGAGTTCCTTGCCGGAGCCGGTTTCGCCGGTGATCAGCACGGTGGCATGGCTTTGGCTCAAACGGCCAATGGCGCGAAACACATCCTGCATCGCCGGCGCCTGGCCCAGCATGGCCTGGCCAACCAGGCCGGAATCGAGCCCGGGCGATTCATCGCCGCGATTGCCTTCTTCCAGGGCGCGGTGGATCAATTCCAGTGCGTGATTGACGTCAAACGGTTTCGGCAGATATTCGAAGGCGCCGCCCTGAAACGCCGACACCGCCGAATCGAGATCGGAGTAGGCAGTCATGATGATGATCGGCAGGCGCGGATGTTCGGCTTTCAGGCGCTCCATGAAATCCAGTCCGCTCATGCCAGGCATGCGGATGTCGGACACCACCGCGCCCGGTGTTTCACGGTCGAGCGCGCGCAAGGCGGCCTCGGCGCTTTCAAATATTCGATGCGGCAGGTTCTCTCGCGCCAAGGCTTTCTCGAACACCCAACGTATCGAGCGGTCGTCATCAATGATCCAGACGGGTTTCATGGGTGTTGACTCCTCGTAATGCTTATTTGATAGGCAAATAAATGGAAAAACAGGTGCGCCCGGGTTGGCTTTCGACGTGGATCGCGCCTTCGTGACGTTGCACCAGGCTTTGCGCCAGGGTCAGCCCAAGGCCGGTGCCGCCTTCGCGGCCGGAAACCAGCGGGAAAAACACACGGCCGAGCATGTCGTCCGGAATGCCGGGGCCGTTGTCGATGACGTCGAGCCGGATCGCCAGCTTCCACAACTTCATCGCCAGCGTGACCTGGCGCGCCACCCGCGTGCGGAAACTGATGCGGCCGTCGCCTTCCATCGCTTGCGCCGCATTGCGTGTGATGTTGAGTACGGCCTGGATCAGCTGTTCCGGGTCGCCTTCCAGATCGGGCAGACTGGTGTCGTAGTCGCAATGGAATTGCAGCAGCGGAAATTCGGCACTCAACAGGCTGCGCACGCGTTCCAGCACTTCATGCACGTTGATCGGTTGCACCACCGGGCGTTTGGCCGGTGTCAGCAGACGGTCGAGCAGGCTTTGCAGGCGATTGGTTTCCTGGATGATGACCTGGGTGTATTCGCGCAGCTCGGTCGAATCGAGTTCGGCCTCCAGCAGTTGCGCGGCGCCACGGATGCCGCCGAGCGGATTGCGGATCTCGTGCGCCAACTGTCGCAGCAAGTGCTGGCTGGCCTGGGTCTGCGCCATGACCTGCTCGTCACGCGCAATACGCACATTGCCGGCCGCCGGATGCAGCTCGATGGCTGCGGCCCCCTGATTGTCATCAAGCGGAGAAACCGTGGCCGAAAGCACCAGCGTATGCCCATTGATGGGGAGCGCGACATCGTGTTCGGTAAAACTGGCGCCCTCAGATAGTGCATGATCGATTGCGCGCACCAATTCAGGGCACTCGCCAAGCAACGTGCCAACCGGCCGACCGAGCGCGTGATGGGACGAGATGCCAAGCAGGTTTTCCGCTGCCGGGTTGAGGTAGCGGGTTACACGTTGCTTGTCCGCAATCAGCACGGCGGTGGCAAGAATGTCGGTACTTGGTATGTTTAGCATAATGGCAGGCAGGCAATGTCAGTCCGAGATTAGCAAGAAGCAGGCCATTGAGCGTTGCGAGTTTGTTTCACTCCCGCGCGACAATGCGCGCAGGTCAAATAGAATGCTTGTAATTCTTGGGGAGCTGCAAGCAATGACGACCTATCTCAATCTCGATGGCAACGAAGCTGCCGCGCGCATGGCGTATCAATGCAACGAAGTGATTGCGATCTATCCAATCACGCCGTCGTCGAACATGGGCGAATGGGCAGACGAATGGGCTTCGCAGGGCAAACCTAACCTGTGGGGCGCGGTGCCGAAGATCATCGAGATGCAATCGGAAGGCGGCGCGGCGGGTGCCTTGCATGGCGCGCTCACTTCCGGTGCGCTGGCGACCAGCTTCACCGCCAGCCAGGGTCTGCTGCTGTTCATTCCCAACCTGTACAAGATCGCCGGCGAGTTGACACCGTTCGTGCTGCACGTCGCAGCGCGGGCGCTGGCGACGCATGCGCTGTCGATATTCGGTGACCATTCCGACGTGATGGCCTGTCGCGCCACCGGCTGCGCGATGCTGTGCGCCAATTCGGTGCAGGAGTCGCACGACTTTGCGCTGATTGCCCAGGCCGCAACGCTGGCCGGACGCATTCCAGTGATCCATTTCTTTGATGGCTTCCGCACCTCGCACGAAGTCGCGAAGATCGTTGCGGTCGAACCGGAAACGGTGCGCGCGATGATCGACGACGCCCAGGTGGCGGCGCACCGGACGCGGGCGCTGTCACCGGAGCATCCGGTGATTCGTGGTACTTCGCAGAATCCCGATGTGTTTTTCCAGTCACGCGAGCGGGTGAATCCGTTTTACGACGCCTTCCCGGAGCTGGTGCAGGCGGCGATGGATCGCTTTGCCGAGTTGACCGGGCGGCAATATCGCTTGTTCGAGTATGTCGGCGCTGCCGATGCAGAGCGGGTGATTGTGCTGATGGGTTCCGGCGCCGAAACTGTGCATGAAACCGTCGAGCATCTTTGTGCCGCCGGTGAGAAGGTCGGTGTGCTGAAAGTGCGTCTGTACCGGCCATTTACACCCGACGCGATGCTGGCGGCGCTACCGGAGAGCGTGCGCTCGATTGCCGTGCTGGATCGCTGCAAGGAACCTGGCGCCGATGGCGAGCCGCTGTACAAGGATGTGATCACCGCACTGGCGCAGGCTGCGGCAGATGGTGTGCGCGAGATGCCGCGCGTAATTGGCGGGCGTTACGGCCTCGGCAGCAAGGAGTTCACGCCGGGCATGGTGGCGGCGGTATTCACGGAACTGGCGCTAGCCGCGCCGAAACGCCAATTCACGGTTGGCATCCGCGACGACATCACTCAACTTTCGCTGGATTGGGACGCCGCCTTGCGCACCCAAGCTGCGCGCGCTTTGCAGCACGCTGTGTTCTGGGGTCTGGGCGCCGATGGCACGGTGTCGGCCAACAAGAACTCGATCAAGATCGTCGGCGAGGCGACCGATCTTTATGCACAAGGCTATTTCGTCTACGACTCGAAGAAATCCGGTGCGGTGACCGTGTCGCATCTGCGCTTTGGCCCTGAGCAGATCCGCTCGACCTATCTGGTGGAAGAGGGCATGGCCGGTTTCGTCGCTTGCCATCAGACGGTGTTCGTCGAACGCTACGACCTGCTGGCGCATGCTGCGCCGGGCGGCGTGTTTCTGCTCAACACGCCAATGACCGCCGAAACGGTATGGGACAGCTTGCCGGAGAAAATGCGCGCACAGATTGTCGATAAGAACCTGCAACTCTGGGTCATCGACGCCTACGCCGTCGCTGCCGCAGCCGGCATGGGGCGACGCATCAACACCATCATGCAGACCTGTTTCTTCGCCATTTCCGGCATCCTGCCGAAGGAACAGGCCATCGCCGCGATCAAAAAAGCCGTGGACAAGACCTATGGCAAAAAGAGCAAGCGGCTGGCGGATTTGAATTACGGCGCGATTGATAAGACATTGGAGCATCTGCACCGCTTCTCCCCTCCCCCGCAAGCGGGGGAGGGGCTGGGGGAGAGGGAAATTGGGGCGCCAGTTCAGAGCACCCTCTCCCCAGCCCTCTCCCGCCTGCGGGAGAGGGAGTTACCCCCCTTCGTGCGCGACTTCACCTTGCCAATCTATCGCGGCAAGGGTGACGAACTGCCGGTTTCTTTGATGCCGGTCGATGGCACCTTCCCGGTTGGCACCGCGCAATACGAGAAGCGCAACATCGCGCTGGAAATCCCGGTCTGGGAGGCGGATATCTGCACGCAATGCGGCAAATGCGTCTTCGTCTGCCCGCATTCGGCCATCCGCGCGCGGGTCTTCACTGCGGAAGCGGCAAGCAACGCGCCACCCACCTTCAAGCACGTCCCGGCGAAGAGCAAGGATTTCCCGGCCGGCACGCGCATGAGCTATCAGGTCGCCCCTGAGGACTGCACCGGTTGCGGCGATTGCGTCGAAGCCTGCCCGATCCACGACAAATCCAACCTCAGTCGACGCGCGGTCAACATGGCGCCGCAAGCGCCGCTGCGTGAAGCGGAACGCGACAACTACGCCTTCTTCCTGGCCCTGCCGGAGTTTGACCGCAGCGCGGTCAAACACACCACGATTCCCGGCTCGATGCTGCTCGACCCCTTGTTTGAGTATTCCGGCGCCTGCGCCGGTTGCGGCGAAACGCCCTACATCCGGCTGGCGACGCAGTTGTTCGGCGACCGCATGCTGATCGCCAACGCCACCGGCTGTTCCTCGATCTACGGCGGCAACCTGCCGACCACGCCGTACACGGTCAACGGCGCCGGACGCGGTCCGGCCTGGAGCAATTCGCTGTTCGAGGACAACGCCGAATTTGGCCTCGGCATGCGATTGGCGGCGGATCAGTTGATGGTTTACGCGAAGCAGTTGGTGAAAGAACTGGCCGGCGACATTGGCGGTGATCTTGCCGAAGCATTGGTTGACGCCAATCAGCGGGAGGAAGCCGGCCTGTACGAACAACGCCGTCGTGTCACGCTGCTGCTGGAAAAACTGGCGGTCTCGAATCACCCGCGCACCAGGGAACTGATCAGCGTCGCCGAATGGCTGATCCGCCGTTCGGTCTGGATCATCGGCGGCGACGGCTGGGCCTACGACATCGGCTACGGCGGCCTCGACCATGTGCTGGCGCTGCCCTACGACCTCAACATCCTGGTGCTGGATACCGAGGTGTATTCCAACACCGGCGGCCAGACCTCGAAGGCGACGCCGATCGGCGCGGTGGCCAAGTTCTCCGCCGGCGGCAAGGCGACGGCGAAGAAAGACCTGGGCAAGCTGGCCAGCGATTACGGTCATGTCTACGTCGCCAACATCGCCTACGGCGCCAAGGACACGCAGACCCTGCGCGTGTTCCACGAGGCCGAGGCGTATGACGGCCCGTCATTGATCGTCGCCTACAGCCCGTGCATCGCGCACGGTTTCGACATGCTCTACAACC
>JAIFLB010000009.1 GCA_020049245.1 Betaproteobacteria bacterium
CTGGCGCACACGGCGGTGAAGATCGCGCCGCATTACGACGGCACCACGGTGTATGTGAAGGACGCCTCGCGCGCGGTCGGCGTCTGTTCCATCCTGCTCTCCGACGACCTTGCCGCCGACTTCGTCGCCAAGCTGAAGACCGATTACGCCGAGGTGCGCGAACGCCATCTGGCGCAGCGCGGTGAAAGCAAGCGGGTGACACTGGCCGAAGCGCGTGCCAACAAGTTCAAGACCGACTGGACCGCCTACACGCCGCCGGTGCCGAAGCAACTCGGCGTGCAGGTTTTCACCGCCTACGACCTCGCCGATCTGGCCGAAATCATCGACTGGACACCGTTCTTCCAGTCCTGGGAACTGCACGGCCGTTACCCGAAAATTCTGCAGGACGAAGTGGTCGGCGAAGAGGCGCGCAAACTGTTCGCCGACGCCCAGACCATGCTGAAACAGATGATTGCGGAGAACTGGATCGAAGCGCGCGCCGTGGTCGGCCTGTTCCCGGCCAACAGCGTCAACGATGATGACATCGAGATTTACGACACGGACGGCAAAGTGCAAATGACCGCACACCAGTTGCGCCAGCAGATGGCAAAACCAGCGGGGCAACCGAACTGGTGTCTGGCCGATTTCATTGCACCCAAAACCTCGGGCGTGCAGGACTACATCGGCGCTTTCGTGGTCACCACCGGCATCAACGAGGCCGCGCGCGCCAAGGCATTCGAGGCCGCACACGACGACTACAACGCGATCCTGTTCAAGGCGCTGTGCGACCGCCTGGCGGAAGCCTTCGCCGAGCGCATGCACCAGCGCGTGCGGCGTGAGTTCTGGGCTTATGAGGAAACCCCGGCGGCGGACGAGGCGATCAGCGTGGCCGATCTGATCGACGAAAAATATCGCGGCATCCGTCCCGCGCCCGGTTATCCGGCCTGTCCGGAACATTCCGAGAAGGGCCCGCTGTTCGACTTGCTGAATGCCACCGAAGCCACCGGTGTCACGCTCACTGAAAGCTACGCGATGTGGCCCGCCGCGTCGGTATCCGGCTTCTACTTCAGCCACCCGGAAGCACGTTATTTCGCGGTTGCCAAAATCGACCGCGATCAGGTGGCAGACTACGCAAGTCGCAAGGCATGGGACATGGCGACAGCAGAGAAATGGCTGGCGCCCAACCTGGCGTATAACACCTGAAAATTTAGTCAGGGAACCTGTTCATGAACACCGCAGCATCACTTCAAGCTTTACCAATCGCCACTATTCACCTGGGCAGCGGCAAAGACCACCGGGATCGCCTGGGCACCCTGGGCGTCACTTTTTGCCCCGGCAAAACCGACCCGCTGTTGGGCGAAGGCATGTTCTCACGCGAGCTGGCGATCGATCTTGGCAGCGTGCGCGCCTGGGGCGCGACCGCGCTGGTGAGCCTGATCGATGACGATGAATTCGATCTGCTCAATGTGCCACGCCTGGGCGACATGGCGGAAGCCGCCGGCCTTGACTGGTATCACCTGCCGATCCCGGACATGGCCGTGCCGGGTTGGCAGTTCGAGCGGCGCTGGGTCTATGCCGGCGTGCGTTTGCGGCGTTTGCTGCGGCGCGGCGGCAAAGTGGTCATCCACTGCCGGGTCGGACTCGGTCGCTCCGGCATGATCGCCGCCCGTCTGATGGTCGAACTCGGCATGTCGCCCAGCGAAGCCATCAGCCGCGTGCGCAAGGCGAGGCCGGGCGCCATCCAGACCAGCGAGCAGGAACGTCATGTGATCGAGACGCGCACGCTTTCCGCTTCCCAGGATGATGCTATGGCTCGCCGCCTGGCCTGCCTGTTCGGCGGCGCGCTGGGCGATGGATTTGGCTATGTCGTGGAATTCGACAGTCTGGCCAAAATCCAGAAGACACACGGCCTGACTGGCTTGCGCGAACCCTATTTTCACAAAGGTGAACTGGTCGTCTCGGACGACACCCAGATGAGCCTGTTCACGCTGGAGGGCATGACCCGCGCCATGTTGGCGGGCGACCCGAATGACCAGTCTCTGGTCGAGCAAGTGCGCCAGTCCTACCTCGATTGGCTGACCACACAAGATCCGCGCGCCAAGGACAGCAATCAGTCGTCGCGTCTGCTCAAGCATGCCGTGCTGCATGCCCAACGCGCGCCTGGCAAAACCTGCATCAGCGCGATGAGCCAGGGCGGTGGCGGCACCCCGGAAAAACCGATCAACGACAGCAAAGGTTGCGGCGGCGTCATGCGCGCCGGCATGGTCGGCCTGATGCCAAACCTGCCGCCGTCACGGTCATTCCGCATCGGCGTCCGCATCGCCGCGCTGACCCACGGTCACGCCAGCGGCTATTTGCCAGCCGGGTTGATGGCCGCCAGCGTGCGCGCCATGCTGAACGACATGCCACTGCATAGCGCCTTGATTCAGGCCAGCACACTGGCGCGCGCCTGGCCCGGGCACGAAGAAACACTGACCCTGCTGCACACCGCGCTTGACCTCAGCGTGCGCCCATTCGCCGGCAGCTTGCCGCCGGAACTCGGCCATGGCTGGGTCGGCGAACAGGCACTGGCGATTGCCGTTTATGCCGCCAGCCTCAGCCAGTCATTCCAGGAGGTGATCGTGATCGCGGCCAATCACAGCGGTGATTCCGACTCTACCGCCAGCCTTGCCGGCCAGTTGTTCGGCGCTCAACATGGTCTGGAAGCGCTGCCGCATGCCTGGATTCGACGCCTGGACGTGCTCGATGCGGCGCTCGATCTGGTCGATTGGAGCCAGCCACTGTGGCAACGCCCTTCGCCGCTGAGCACGGACATGACCAATTGATACACGGCGAATCTGAATCTGCCTCCGCTGAATCTCCGTTCGCCAATCCAGCAAGGTTGCGGCAGCTGTTTGTCGCCGGCCTCGACACCATGCTGGCGCGGCATCCGGCGCTGGGGGTGTATATCCTGGTGCTGGCGAATGCGGCGCAAGACCCGGCGCTTTGGCTGCCATTGCGCGACAAACTGCTGCTGCGCCAGCGCGAGCATGCCGCCGCGATCAAGCAGGTATTGCGGCTGGGCGGCAAGCTGGATGCGCCGCCGGACGACCTGCTGGTATTTCTGAAACTGCTGGCACTCGACCTCACGCCGGAAGAATTCGAGTTGCTGCAAGTCAGCCCGCCGCGTCAGCTTGGCCGCTGGGAAGTGCAGTTCAACCCATTGCGCGGATTGCGACCGGCGCGGATGAGCGAAGCGCGCGTCAGCGGCATCTCGCAACCCTTCGACGCGGCCGGGTTTCACTTCAACAAGCCGTTCCTGACCAAGGAGGTGCTCTGGCAGGGCGAACTCACCGGCCTCACGGCGCGCCTGCTGTACAACAAATTTCCCTTCGCGCCCTGGCATGGCCTGCTGGTGCCGGAACCCGAGCAGCAACGTCCGCAGTTGCTGACGCCGGAGATGCATGGCTGGGCGTGGCAGGTGGCGCAAGATGCCAGCGCGGCGATGCCCGGTTTTGGCCTCGCCTACAACAGCTATGGCGCTTATGCCTCGGTCAATCATCTGCATTTCCAGACCTTTGTGCGTGATCGACCGTTGCCGCTGCAAAGTCTAGAACCCAATCATTACCCACTGGCGTTGCAACGATTCACCGACGCACGTGATGCCTGGTGCCATATCGATGCCTTGCATGCCGCTGGCACACCCTACAACCTGGTCTACGACCGGAACGGACTGCATGTCGTTGCCCGCGCGCGGCAGGGCGAAACCGCGTTGCATGCCTGGAGTCCGGGTTTCGCCTGGAGCGAGGTCGCCGGCGTGTTCAGCGTCAGCAGCCGGGAAGAATACGAAGGCTTGACCGAAGCGGCGATCGACCAGGCGCTGACCGAACTACGGGTTTAAAGCCGGCTAACGCACGCGCTGGCCGAGTTGGTCCAGCACGCGCGCCGCGATGTCGCGCAGGGGAGCGACTTCCATTGCGGCACCAATTTCGATGGCCGCTTTCGGCATGCCGAACACAATGCACGAGGCTTCATCCTGCGCGATTGTGTAAGCCCTCGCCTGGCGCATCGCCAACAGACCTCGTGCGCCATCCTTGCCCATGCCGGTCATGATTACGCCGAGCGCATTCTGCCCAGCCACCTCGGCCGCGCTATGGAACAGCACATCGACCGAGGGCCGGTGCCGGTTGACCGGATCGGCCTTGTTCAATTCGGTGTAGTAGTAAGCGCCATTCTTCTTCACCAGCAAGTGCGAATGCCCCGGCGCGATGTAGGCATGGCCAGGCAGGACACGCTCGTTGTGTTCGGCTTCCTTGACGGTCATCGCGGAGAGTCCGTTCAGGCGCTGGGCAAACGCGTTGGTGAAGGTCTCCGGCATGTGCTGGGTGATCAGCATGCCGGGCGCGCTGGCTGGCATGCGCGACAACAACTCCTTCAGCGCCTCGGTACCGCCGGTGGAGGAACCGACGAATACCAGCTTTTCCGTTGTGTTCAGATAAGTGCCGCTCAATGGCTGCGCGGACGCGACTTTCTCGCTGCCGAGCGCATGACGATGCACACGGGCGCGGGCGGCAGAGCGGATTTTTTCGCCAATCTCGGCAATCTGCTCGTTCATCCCATCGATGACGCCAATACTCGGTTTGGTGACGAAATCGACGGCGCCGAGTTCCAGCGCTTTCAAGGTGACTTCATTCGACTTCGCGGTCAACGACGACACCATCACCACCGGCATCGGCCGCAGCCGCATCAATTTTTCCAGGAATTCGAGGCCGTTCATGCGCGGCATTTCGACATCCAGGGTCAACACATCCGGGTTCAACTGCTTGATCATGTCGCGCGCAGTGATCGGGTCCGGCGCCTGCCCAACCACCTCCATGTCGGCATGGCTGTTGATGATCTGCTTCATCAGGCTGCGTATCAGCGCCGAGTCGTCAACCACCAACACCCTGATCTTGCCGCCAGTCGCCTTGCCGTTGTCCGGACGGATCATGAAAACAGCTCCACGTCGCCGGCGATCTCGGCCCCCTTCAGACGCTGGCTGTAATCGCGTTCACGCTCGATGATGGTGTTGTTGTGCACCGACTTCAGCTTGCGCACCATGACGCGGCCGGTCGCGGGGAAAAAATACACCTTGCGCGGATAGACATCGAGCAAGTCCTCGGCAACGACCCGAATCCGTTCGGCATGCAGATAGTCGAGCACGAATTCACTGTTCATCGAGCCCACCTGCACCGTGGTGAAACCGCGCAGCACCGCCGCGCCGCCGAACACCTTGGCTTCCAGCCGATTCCGGTTGGCGCCCAGCTTGACCAGTTGGTTGATCAGCACTTCCATCGCATAACCACCATAACGCGCCGAACTTGACAGGACATTGTGCTGATCGCCGCCGCCTTCCGGCAGCATGAAATGATTCATCCCGCCAATGCCGCTTATCGGGTCACGAATGCACGCCGCCACGCAAGAGCCGAGCACCGTCACCAGCAGCATGTTGCGCGCTGAAACGTAGTACTCGCCGGGCAATATCTTGGCGGCTTCGATGTCAAAATTGCGATCGAAATAATGATTCGGCGCCTGGACTTCCTCGTAGCCTTGGGAACTCACGTTGCCACCTTCGATTCGGCATGCTGGTATACCGTCTGCCCGCGCAGCTTGAACAGATCGGTGGCGTGATACAGCGCTTCCGAATGGCCGACGAACAGCAGACCGTCCGGCTTCAGCAGCGGCTTCATCTTTTTCAGGATCGCGTACTGCGTCGGTTTGTCGAAATAAATCATCACGTTACGACAGAAAATCGCATCCAGCGGTTGCCGGATCGACCACACCGGATCGAGCAGATTCAGCGGGAAACATTTCAGCATCGCGCGCAGTTCCGGCTTTGCCCGCGCCATGCCGGCATTGTCGCCAGAACCTCTGAGGAAATACTGTTTCTGCCGCTCGGGGCTCAGTTTGTTCAAACGCTCGATCGGATATACACCTTCAGCCGCTTTTTTCAGCACATTGGTGTCCAGATCGGAGGCGAGCACCTGCACCGGTGCATTCTGTCCCAACGCCTCGAGCGCGGTGATCGCGATCGAATAGGGCTCCTCGCCGGTGCTGGAAGCGGAACTCCAGATCGTGATCGGCCGGTCTTTGCGGGTTTTCAGGAATTCTTTCAGGATGACAAAGTGATGCGCTTCGCGAAAGAAATCGGTCAGGTTGGTGGTCAGCGAATTGACGA
>JAIFLB010000093.1 GCA_020049245.1 Betaproteobacteria bacterium
AGACTGCCAGTTCGGACGTACCACCACTGTGACAGTCTCGGAAGCGCCGCTGGCCATGCTGCCGACCGCGCAGTTGAGGGTATGCGTACCGGGACCAAAACTGTCACCCACGGTCATGTTGGCACAGGAACCCTGGCTGGGCGTGACGGAGACCAACGTGAACCCCGCATCGCCAACGGGCACGGTGAACGCATCCGCCACCGTGACGCCGGCAGCAGAAGAGGGACCGTTGTTGCGGAAGGTCAGCACATAGGTGGCGTTGACGCCCGCCTTCACCGTTGAGGGCGTGACATTCTTGGTCTGCATCTCGACATCGGCGATACGGTCCACCGTCACTGTGGCCTGGGCGCTGTTATTAACGGAGTTGGGGTCGCCGAGGGTGGTCGACGTAACGCTGGCGGTATTGATCAGGGGACCGTCTGTCAGCGGCCGGGTAACAGTGACGGTGAACGTCGCGGTCCTGCCGTTTTCGATCTTGCCGCCGGTCTGGGTGCAGGTCACCGTGGAACCGGTGGTGCAATTGAACGTAGGTTGCGCGCCGACGTTGTTGCTGCCGGTCAGGCTGGCGGTGACGCCCGTGCCGGTGACATGGCCCGGGATGGAGTCGGTGACGACCACGCCATTGGCATCGCCAGGACCGTTATTGGTAACGACCAGGGTATAGGTGATCGCCGATTCGGTATCTGCCAGCGTGGTGTTGCCACCGGCATCGGCGCTCTTGCTGATGGCAAGATCAGCGGACAAGGCGCTGGCGGTTGATGTGACGCTGCGGGTTTGGCAATCGTTGGCCGCTACCGCATCACCCGGCCCGACGCCGGAATAAACCGCACAGGCGGTGTTGGCCAACGCACCGGCCGCGCCAGCGGTGGTGACCATCGTCAAGGCCGATGTTTGTGCCCCCATTGCCAGCGCGGCGCTGTAGGTACAAGTCACCACATTGCCGACTGGCCCGCCGCAACTCCAGTTGCTACCTGTTCCAGAAACGAAGGTTTCACTCGCAGACAGGGTCTCGGTGATGCTGATGGAGCCGGCGCCTGCCGCGCGCGGACCGCCATTGGCGACCCGGATCGTGCTGGTCATGTTGGCGCCTTCAGCGACCGGGTCCGGTGTCTTTGTCTTGGTTACCGACAGATCAACCCCATCCGGGGCAACAGTGAAATTCAGGTCTTGCTGATCATTCCCCGAAACTGGGTCAGGCAAATCGGCACTATCGATCTCGACATGATTGGTAAACGACTGGCTGGAAACGACCGTGTCGGCGGTAGCGGTAAGCGTGATGGGGGCGGCACCCAAGCTGAAACTGGGGCGCGTACACGTTACAACCTGACCTGCATTGCCACACGTCCAGCCGCTGCCACTGGCGGTGAGGAAGCTGAAGCCGGCCGGCAGCGTGTCGCTGACACTCACTGTGGTCGCCGTGAACGGGCCGTTATTGACCGGCGTCAGCGTGAAGGTGGCGGTCTGGCCGCTGATCACGGTGGTGGGCGAGACACTCTTGGTTACACCCAGGTCTGTACCCTGAATCACCTCAACATTGGCGGTTACCGTGTTGTTGGGGTCTGGGTCGGCGGTGGTTGCACTCACCGTTGCTGTGTTGGTCAGGGTACCGGTGACCGCGCCGGTAACGCGCCCGACAATACTGATATCGGGTGCACTAACGCCATTCGCCAAAGCGCTGCGCGTACACGTCACCACCTGGCCAGCGTTACCGCAACTCCAGCCGGTACCAGAGGCGGAAACATAGGTCATGTTGGTGGGCAGGGTATCGGTGACGGTCAGGCTGGCCGCGTCATTCGGGCCCGCATTGGTCACCCCCAGGGTGAAGGTCGCGTTGGCACCGGCAACCACGGTGGCAGGCGGCTGCGGACTCGCTGTTTTGGTCAGCACCAGATCAGCGCCATCGTCGATGGTCGTCGTCTGAGACAAGCTGTTATTGCCCCCTGCCGGGTCTTCGATGGCGGTCACGCTGGCGGTTGCATTGACAGTGGTTCCGGTGCCGGCTGTCGTACGCACAACGACGTCAATCGTCTTGACCGGCCCACCCCCCAGACTGCCCAGCAGGCTGCCCATGTTGCAGGTCACCGTACCGGGGTTGCCTGCATGGCTACATCCCTGGCCGCTGGTAACCGAGACAAACTGAGTCGTAGCAGGTAACGGCAGCGTCAACAAGACGCCAGTCGCCGTATCCGCTGCGTTGTTCTCCACATTCAGCGTATAGGTATAGGTGCCGCCGCGTGTTGCCGGATCGGGGGTGTCTGTGAACTGGGACAGCTGAATATCGACAGCTTGCGCCAGCGAGGACACACTCAGGGCTGTAAGCATCAGAATCCCGCGCAGCCAGCGCCCGCACCTACCAAGCTGAAATCCGTTGAACATCATATCCAGACCTTTAACCCGCAAGAAATTCTTGAGATAGTAATTGAAGGCAACGCTCTAAACAGGTGATTTGCCTCACAAAACCACTCTGATGTTCCGATACCCAACCTATAAACAATCAAGCCATGCCCCACACAATCCTCCTGGTCGATGGCTCCAGCTATCTCTACCGCGCCTTCCACGCCCTGCCCGACCTGCGCAACCCGGAAGGCCAGCCCACCGGCGCGCTGTATGGCGTCATCAACATGCTGAAGAAGCTGCGCAAGGATTACCCGAGCGCCTACGCCGCCTGCGTGTTCGACGCCAAGGGCAAGACTTTCCGCGACGACTGGTATCCGCAATACAAGGCCAATCGACCGTCGATGCCGGACGATCTGGTGAGCCAGATTGCGCGATGGTCGATGGCGTTGAGGCGGACGATGTGATCGGCACGCTGACCCGACAGGCCGACGCAGCCGGCATGCAGGCGGTGGTGTCGACCGGCGACAAGGATCTGGCGCAACTGGTGACGCCGCAGGTCAGCCTGATCAACACGATGACCAACGAAGTGCTGGACGAAGCCGGCGTGCTGGCCAAGTTCGGCGTGCCACCGGCGCGCATCGTCGATTACCTGACGTTGATCGGCGACACGGTGGACAACGTGCCCGGCGTGCCCAAGGTCGGCCCGAAGACGGCGGTCAAATGGCTGGCGGAATTCGGCGATCTGGAGGCCTTGATGGCGCGCGCCGGCGAGGTCAAGGGCGCGGTCGGCGAAAACCTGCGCAATGCGCTCGACTGGCTGCCGATGGGGCGCAAGCTGATCACCGTCAAATGCGATGTCGAACTGCCGCAACGCCTGGATCAACTCGACTGGAAGCCGGAAGACCGCGAGACGCTGGCGTCGCTGTTTGCCAAATACAATTTCCGCACCTGGCTGCGCGAGGTTTCGCTCCCCTCCCCCGCAAGCGGGGGAGGGGCTGGGGGAGAGGGAGAATTGGCTGACGTTCTTGGGCAGCCTAGTCGGTTGGCTGGTAGTTCCATCAGAGAGGGTAAGGCGCTCGATCAATCGACAACGCCAGATCAACCCGCTCGCCCTCTCCCCAACCCTCCCCCAGAGGGGGAGGGGGCAACATCGCGCCACTACGAAACGATCCTCGACGAAGCCACTCTGGCCCGCTGGCTGGACAAACTCGCCGCCGCCAACCTGATCTGCCTCGATACAGAAACCACCAGCCTCGATCCGATGGCGGCGCAACTGGTCGGCCTGTCGTTTAGCGTCGATGCCGGCGAAGCGGCTTATCTGCCGCTGGCGCATCGTTATGCCGGTGCGCCGGCACAGTTGCCGCTCGATTCCACGCTGGCGCGGCTGAAACCCCTGCTGGAAGACGCCGGCAAGGCGAAGGTCGGCCAGAACCTGAAATATGACTGGCATGTGCTGATGAACCACGGCATCCATCTGCACGGCATCGCGCACGACACGCTGCTGCAAAGCTACGTGCTGGAGGCGCATGAGCGGCACGACATGGACACGCTGGCGGCACGGCATCTGGGCGAGAAAACGATCAAATATGAAGAAGTCTGCGGCAAGGGTGCCGGCCAGATCGGTTTCGACCAAGTCGACATCGAGCGAGCCAGCACTTACGCCGCCGAAGATGCAGACATCACGCTGCGTCTGCATCAGCGCATGCACCCGGCGTTGGTCGCGGAACCGCATCTGGAATCGGTGTACCGCGACATCGAAATGCCGTTGCTGCCGATCCTGGCGCGCGTCGAACGCAACGGCGTCAAGCTTGATGCCGATTTGCTGCGCGCGCATTCCGGCACGCTGGCGCTGGAGATGGTGGCGCTGGAAAGCAAGGCGCATCAGGCTGCCGGCCAGCCGTTCAACCTGAACTCGCCAAAACAACTGGGCGAAATCCTGTTCAACCAGCTCGGCCTGAAGCCGAAGAAAAAGACGCCCGGCGGCGCGCCTTCGACGAACGAGGATGCGTTGCAGGAGTTGGCGCTGGATCATCCGCTTCCGAAACTGATCCTCGACTATCGCGGCCTGGCGAAGCTGAAATCGACCTACACCGACAAGCTGCCGAATATGGTCAATCCGCGCACCGGCCGCGTGCACACCAACTATTCACAGGCGGTGGCGGTGACCGGGCGACTGTCTTCCAACGACCCAAATCTGCAGAACATCCCGGTGCGCAGCGCCGAAGGCCGCAAGATTCGCGAGGCGTTCATCGCCGATGCCGGCAACGTCATCGTCTCGGCCGATTACTCGCAGATCGAATTGCGCATCATGGCGCACCTGTCCGGCGACGCCAGTCTGCTGCAAGCCTTCGCGATGGATGCCGACATCCACGCCGCCACCGCCGCCGAAGTGCAGGGTGTCGATCTGGCATCGGTGACGCCGGACATGCGGCGGATGGCGAAAGCGGTCAACTTCGGCCTGATCTACGGCATGTCGGCGTTCGGCCTGGCGGCGCAACTGAACGTCGAACGCAACGTGGCGCAGGCGTATATCGACCGTTACTTCGCTCGCTATCCCGGCGTGCTGGATTACATGAACCGCACGCGCGAACAGGCGAAGCAACATGGCTATGTCGAAACGCTGTTCGGCCGCCGCCTCTATCTGCCGGAAATCCGCAGCAACGGCCCGCGCCGCCAGGGCGCCGAACGCGCCGCGATCAACGCGCCGATGCAGGGCACGGCGGCCGATCTGATCAAGCTGGCGATGATCGCGGTGCAGGGCTGGCTGGATGAAACCGGCCTGCAATCCAGACTGATCATGCAGGTGCACGACGAACTGGTGCTGGAAGTGCCGCAAAGCGAGCTGGAAGCCGTCCGCGTCGGCCTGCCGCAAAAGATGTGCGGCGTGGCGCAACTGAATGTGCCGCTGAAGGCGGAAGTCGGCGTCGGCGCGAACTGGGAGGCGGCGCACTGAATGGCGCCGCCCGCAGGCTGCCGGATCAGGCTGCCGCTTGCGTGATCATCATCTGCGCCGGCATCGGCGCCGGGAAACCGGCGGCAGCGAGTGATTCGCGGATCGTGCGATTGCCGTCGAAATACACCTGCCAGTAATGATCGGTATGGCAGAACGGGCGCACCGCCAGAATCGGGCCAACCAGGTTGAAATCGAGGATTTCGACTTCGACCGCTGGATCATTCAGCACATTCGGTATGGCGGCGATCTTTTCGCGCAGCAGCAACATCGCCGCAACATGATCGGCGGAACCCGCCAGCTGGCATTTCAGTTCGACACGACGATACGGGTTGCTGCTGAAATTCTGGATCGTGTCGCCGAATATCTTTGCATTGCCGACCAGCGTCATCACGTTGTCCGGCGTATCCAGCGTACTGGCGAAAAGACCGATTTCCTTGACCGTGCCGGTGATGCCGCCAATGGTGACGAAATCGCCCACCTTGAATGGCTTCAGCACAATCAGGAACGCACCGGCCGCGAAATTCGACAGCAAGCCGCCCCAGGCGGCGCCAATCGCAATACCAACACCGGCGACCAGCGCCGCAAAGCTGGTGGTCTCGACGCCGAAGTAACCCAGGATGGCAACCACCAGCACGATGTTCAGCGTTACCCCGACAAAGCTGCCGATGTAACGCATCAGGGTCGGGTCCACCTTCTGCCGGCCCAGCGCGCTTTGCAGCATGCGGCCGACCAGACCGATCAACCAGCGGCCGACGATCCAGAAGACAATCGCCGCCAGCACCTTGAAGCCGGCGTCGGTGGCGTACTGCAGGACCAGATCGGAATATTGTTGCAGCGTGTTTTGCATCGAAATCACCTCATGTTTGTTGTCGAATAAAACGGATCAGCCTCGTGGCTGTTCAAATTTTGCCCATGCAGGACGGCAAGATCACCATCAATGTCAGCGCGAATCACACAGTCGCAACAACTGCAGGCCGGCTTTTGCCATGAATGCGGTCCCACGACCATGCTATAGATCACAGGAATCCGCCCGCATTACGCGGCTTGTTGCAGGGCAGCATCCTCTGTTAGCATCGGCCCCTATGAACATGATTTGTCAGCACTTTTTTCGATTTACCCCGCAGCCTTTGGCGGCCGGGAAGATTTGACGCATCCGTGTTGACGTAAACGCAGTCTCAGATTCCCCGAAAACCGCCAGCCCGCTGGCGGTTTTTCGTTCAGGGCTGGCACCCACTGGAGCAGTAAAAATGGCACACATCCGAACTGACGATACCCGCATCGAACAAAGCGACGAATTGCTCGCGCCGATGCAGATCATGCGTGAACTTAAGGCGAGCGAAGCCGCGCTGAACACGACTTTTCAGGCGCGCAGCCAGATTCATGACGTGCTGCGCGGCGCCGATGACCGATTGGTCGTCGTCGTCGGCCCGTGTTCAATCCACGACACCGCAGCCGCGCTGGAATACGCCGCCAAGCTGAAACCGCTGGCGACCGAACTGGAAGCCGATCTGATCACCGTGATGCGGGTGTATTTCGAGAAGCCGCGCACCACAGTGGGCTGGAAAGGGCTGATCAACGACCCGCATATGGATGAAAGCTTCGACATCAACGAGGGCATGCGCCTGGCGCGCAAGCTGCTGCGCGACATCAATGAAATCGGCCTGCCGTGCGGTACCGAATTCCTTGACCTGATCTCGCCGCAATACATTGCCGATCTGGTCGCCTGGGGCGCCATTGGGGCGCGTACCACCGAATCGCAGTCGCACCGGCAACTGGCATCCGGCCTGTCGTGCCCGGTCGGCTTCAAGAACGGCACCGACGGCGGCATCAAGATGGCGGTGGATGCGATCAAGGCGGCCACGTCGCGCCACCATTTCGTCTCGATCACCAAAACCGGCCACGTTGCGGTGTTCAAGACCGCCGGCAACGAGGATTGCCACATCAGGCGCCAACCTGCGCCAGCAGGTGATGATCGACTTCTCGCACGCCAATTCGAGCAAGAAGTTCGAACGCCAAATTGAAGTCGGCCATGATGTCGCCAGCCAGATCAGCGCTGGCGACCAGCGCATTTTCGGCGTCATGATCGAAAGCCACCTCAACCCGGGGCGGCAGGATCTGGTACCTGGTAAACCGCTGGCGCATGGTGTTTCGGTCACCGACGCCTGCATTGGCTGGGACACCACCGAACCGCTGCTGCGTGAGCTGGCCGAAGCCGTGCGTGCGCGGCGTCTGGCCACACCAGCCGATGAGTAATAAGGGGAACAGACGCCACATGGCGCGATAGGCTAGAATTCGCGGCGGCGGGCCTCCCCGCATGGCTAAGCCGTGAACCTGGTCAGGTCCGGAAGGAAGCAGCCACAGCGGTCGATACCAGTGCCGGGGGTCAGGCCTGCACTTTTCGCTCGCATGACTTTAGCGGTGATGGCCATGATGCTCTGCCTCGGCCTGCCAGCCTCCTCGCACGCGATCAGCGGCTCCAGCATCCAACTGGGCTTCGGCGTCGAGCAGACGCACGCTGCCCAGGTCAATCTGCGCTGGGACTGGAACAGGTACTGGAGCCTGAGCGAACAATGGAACGCCAGCGGTTTCTGGGAAGCCGGTCTGGGTTTCATGCAGAGCGACGGTGTCGGTGCGCGCGACAACTGGGATGTCGGCTTTACGCCGGTATTCCGGCTCCGGCCCGGCATCAGCCGGTTCTATCTCGAAGGCGGCATCGGCGCCCGCTACCTGACACATGACCGGCTGAATGACTCCCGCCAGTTGGGCAGCAAGCTGCTGTTCAACAACATCCTCGGCTTAGGCTGGAACCTGGGCGAGAAAGACCGCTATGAACTCGGTTATCGTTTCCAGCATTACTCCAACGCCCATCTGACCGACCCGAACGATGGCGCCAACCTGCACATGATCCGCCTCGGCTTCAACTACTGATCCATTACAGCTTCTTAACGTCCACTTCATGAGCCATCAAGTTCTCGCCCGCAAATGGCGTCCGCGCAACTTTTCGCAACTGGTTGGCCAGGAGCATGTGGTGCGGGCGCTATCCAACGCGCTGGCGCAAGGTCGGCTGCATCACGCCTATCTGTTCACCGGTACGCGCGGTGTCGGCAAGACGACGCTGGCGCGCATTCTCGCCAAGTGCCTCAACTGCACGCATGACGAGCATCCTACCGCCGAGCCTTGCGGTGTCTGCCCGGCTTGCACGGAGATCGACGGCGGCCGCTTCATCGACCTGATCGAAATCGATGCCGCCTCGAATACCGGCATCGACAACATGCGCGACGTCATCGAGAACGCGCAGTACGCCCCCACCTCCGGGCGCTACAAGGTGTACATCATTGACGAAGTGCACATGCTGTCGAAGAACGCCTTCAATGCGATGCTGAAGACGCTGGAAGAACCGCCCGGCCACGTCATTTTCATCCTCGCCACCACCGACCCGCAGAAAGTGCCGGTCACCGTGCTGTCGCGCTGCCTGCAGTTCAACCTCAAACAGATGCCGCCGGGCCATATCTCCGGCCATCTGAAGAACGTGCTGGAAGCGGAAAGCATCCCGTTCGAAGCTGGCGCGCTCAGCCTGATCGCGCGCGCAGCGGCTGGCAGCATGCGCGACGCGCTGTCACTCACCGACCAGGCCATCGCCTACTGCACCGGCGAAGTGAAGGAAGCCGAAACCCGCGCCATGTTGGGCGTCATCGATCAGGCCTATCTGATGCCGATCCTGGAAGCGCTGGCCGCACAGGATGGGCCGCGCCTGATGGCGGAAGCGGCCGAACTGGCCGCGCGCGGCTTCTCGTTCGACGCCGCCTTGCAGGACATGGCAGCGGTGCTGCACCAGATCGCCCTCGCCCAGAGCGTGCCGGAAGCAGTGAGTGAAGACACGCCGGAACGTGAGCGGCTGTTTCAGCTGGCCAGCCAACTCGACCCGGAAAGCGTGCAACTGCATTACCAGATCGCCACCCTCGGCCGCCGTGATCTGGAATGGGCGCCGGATGAATACGCCGGTTTCAGCATGACGCTGCTGCGCATGCTGGCGTTTGCGCCAAGTAATGCAGCGGGTGACGGACCGGCCGCAAGGGCGCCTGTTCATACTGGCAGCAGCGCGACTGTCGCACCGCTTGCCGCCACCACGAAAACACCGCCAAGACCAGCCGCCGCCGCATTGAACGCACTGAATTCAAGCAGCCCGGCGCGGCCGCCGATCGTCCTCGCGTCAGCGGCAAATGAACCGCTACCGGTCGCAAGCGCGGACCGAGCCACGTCGAAGACGGCATTCGCAGTCATCGCCTCCGATTGGCGTTCGCTCGCTGAAAGCCTGCCTGGCCTGGTGCGCCAGCTCGCCATGCAATGCGAACAAATCGAACGCAGCGCCACTGTCCTGCGGCTGGCGCTGCCGGAAAGCCAGAATGCCCTGCTCGCCAGTGTCGGCGACAAGCTGCGCGCGGCACTGGCGGAAAAGCTCGGCGCCGCGATCAAGATTGAAATCAACCTCACCGCCGATACTCGGCAATCGCCCGCCGCCGAACGCGCGCGCGAGCAGGCGGTGCGCCAGAGCGAAGCCGAACAAGCCATCCACGACGATCCCAACGTACAACTCCTGGTCCGCGAATGCGACGCCACGCTTACCCACATCCGCCCGCGCAGCGCGGCGGCAAGTTAATTTTCTGAAAGGCAAAGAATGATCAAAGGCGGAATCGGCAATCTGATGAAACAGGCGCAAGCGATGCAGGAAAACATGCAGAAGCTGCAGGCCAAGCTGGCTGAAATGGAAGTCGAAGGCGAATCCGGCGCGGGTCTGGTCAAAATCACCATGACCGGCAAACACGACGTCAAGCGCGTCAGCATTGACCCGTCCCTTCTCGCCGACGACAAGGACATGCTGGAAGACCTGATCGCCGCCGCCTTTAACGACGCGGTGCGCAAGGTTGACGCCTACAGCCAGGAAAAGATGTCCAGCGCCACCGCCGGACTGCCGCTGCCGCCGGGGTTCAAGCTGCCGTTCTGATGAGCCGGGGAACGCCTTCCCGGATGTCATTGTCGATGTGTACCCGCCGCCCCTGATGTCTCTCCCCGGAACCCTCGCCAGCCTGATCGACGCCCTCCGCGTGCTGCCCGGCGTCGGCCCCAAATCGGCGGCGCGGATGGCGTATCACCTGTTGCAACGCGACCGGGGCGGCGCGGCACGGCTTGCCGGCAGCCTGACAGCGGCGCTGGGTACCTTGCAACACTGCCAACGTTGCAACAATTTCACCGAAGCGCCGGTATGCGATATCTGCGCCAGCCCGCGCCGCGATGCGCGCCAGCTGTGCGTGGTGGAAATGCCGGCGGATTTGAATCGGCTGGAAGAAACCCAGGCTTACAAGGGTCTGTATTTCGTGCTGATGGGCCGGCTGAGTCCGCTTGATGGCATCGGGCCGAAGGAAATCGGGTTGGAACGATTGATCGAACGCGCCCGTGACGGCGTCACCGAAGAGGTCATCCTGGCCACCAACTTTACCGCCGAAGGCGAAGCCACCGCGCATTACGCCAGCGAACTCCTGAAAGCGCGCGGCCTATCGGTCAGCCGCATCGCGCGCGGCCTGCCGGCGGGCGGAGAACTGGAACATGTCGATGGCATGACCATCGCACAAGCGCTGCTGGACCGGCGCGCTGTCTGAAAGACCGCATGAACACAGAACATCAGCAAACGCCGCTGGAAAAACTGATGGCGGAAATGGCCGCCGGCGAAGACTTCCCTGCACTGTCGCGCACGATCACCGAAATCAATCACGCCGTCGGCAATGACAGCAGCAGCGCCAGCCAGATGACCGACATTATCCTGCGCGATATTTCGTTGACCAGGAAGCTGCTGCGCCTGGTCAATGCCGCACATTTCGGTTCCTTTGGCAGCCAGCCGATCAGCACCATTTCACGCGCCGTCTACATCCTCGGCTTCGATGCGGTGCGCAATGCGGCGGTATCGCTGATGCTGTTCGAGCACCTGCGCAATCAGTCGAACGTCGACATCCTGCGCGGCGAGGCGATCGACAGTTTTTATCGCGGTGTGCTTGGTCGCCTGCTCGCCAGCAGTTCCGGCGTGCGGGATGGCGAAGAAGCCTTCATCAGCGCGCTGTTTCGCGACCTGGGCAAGTTGATGGCGCGGTTTCATTTCTTCGCCAAGACCGAGCAAGTCAACACACTGATGGCGCAGGAAATGCTCGATGAATCGACCGCCAGCCGCCAGGTTTTGGGTGTGGATTATGACGAACTCGGTCTGGCGATTGCCAAGCACTGGCATTTCCCGCCCAATCTGCTGCACGCCATGGCGCCCCTGGATGCCGCGCCGCTGAAGAAACCCGGGGCAAATGATTCGGATCGCCTGCGCATCGTCGCCAACATGGCGCGCGACCTGCATCGCAGCTTTGCCGGCAAGTCGGCCAAGGAGCAGGAACAGTCGATCGAAAACCTGTTTCAACGCTATCACGACGCAGCCCAGATCACGCGTGAAAGCCTGTTTGAAACTGCGCATAAAGCGGCGCATACGGTCAAAAGCGAGACTGCGATTCTGAATGTCGACATCAGCAAGAGCGCGCTGATGAAACAACTGCTTGACGGCCCCACTGACGAGGAGGATGCGGAAGCTTCCGCCGCGACGGCAGATGCGCTGGCCGCCGATGCGGAAAATGATCCGACCAACGTGCTCGCGCTGGGCATGCAGGATATGACCCAAATGATGCTGGGGGATTACCACCTGGCTGACATTTTCAAGCTGGTGGCGGAACTGTTCTACCGTACCGAATTGTTCGACCGCGTCGTGATCTGTGTTCTCGACCGCGTCAGCCAGAGCCTGATCGGCCGCGTTGGCCTCGGCCAGAACGCCTCTCACATGCGGAGCGCGTTCCGCATCCCGCTGTCATTCTCGCCAGACGTGTTCCACGCCGCCATCGCCAACAGCCAGGACATCATGATTTCTGACGCCAGCGCAGATAACATTCGCAGCCGTATTCCGGAATGGCATCACCGCACGCTGCATGTACATTCCTTCCTGCTGCTGCCGATCATGGTGAAAGACAAGCCACTTGGCCTGATCTATGCCGATCGGGACATGCAGCCGTTGCAGATTTCGTCACAACTGCTTGGTCTTCTGAAGACCACGCGCAATCAGGCCGCGCTGGCGCTGAAGCTGAAACTTTGAATCGGAAAAGTGTCATGGAACTCAACACCCTTACCGCCCTAGGCCCGCTCGATGGCCGCTACCGCCGCAGCGGCGACAAGCTGGCGCCGTATTTCAGCGAATTCGGCCTGATCCGCTATCGCGTCCAGGTTGAAGTGGAATGGCTGAAGGCGCTCGCCGCCGAAACCGCCATCGGCGAAGTACCGCCGTTCAGCGTCACCACCCTGAGCGAACTCGACGGCATCGTCAGCGGCTTTTCGCTGGCCGACGCGGAAGCGGTGAAGACGCATGAAAAAACCACCAATCACGACGTCAAGGCGGTCGAATATTTTCTGAAAGACAAACTGGCCGGCAATGCCGAAGTGATGCGGGTCAGCGAATTCATCCATTTCGCCTGCACCTCGGAAGACATCAACAACCTGTCGCATGCGCTGATGCTGGAAGCCGCGCGGCGCGACGTGATGCTGCCGGCGATCCTGAGTCTGGAAACCCGCCTGGAAGAACTTGCCGTCAATCTGGCCGATTTGCCGATGCTGGCCCGCACCCACGGCCAGCCGGCCTCGCCGACCACGCTGGGCAAGGAAATGGCCAACGTGCTGTACCGCGTGCGCCGCGCCACCCAACGCATTGCGCGGGTCGAAATGCTGGGCAAGATCAATGGCGCGGTGGGCAACTACAACGCGCACCTGTCCGCCTATCCGGATTTCGACTGGGCCGCATTCGCCGAAAAATTCGTTACCGGACTGGGCCTGGGCTTCAACCCGTACACCATCCAGATCGAGCCGCACGACTACATGGCCGAGCTGTACGACGCCTTCGCCCGCCTCAACACCATCCTGATCGACCTCGACCGCGATGTCTGGGGCTACATCTCGCTCGGCTATTTCAAGCAAAAGGTGAAGGAAGGCGAAGTCGGCTCATCGACCATGCCGCACAAGGTCAATCCGATCGACTTCGAGAACTCGGAAGGCAACCTCGGGCTGGCCAACGCCGTGTTGCGCCATCTCTCCGAAAAACTGCCGATCTCGCGCTGGCAGCGCGACCTGACCGACTCCACCGTGCTGCGCAACATGGGTACCGCGCTCGGCTACACGCTGCTCGGTTACGAAAGCCTGCTACGCGGCCTCGGCAAGCTGGAAGCCAACCCGGCGCGACTCGCGGAAGACCTGGATCACAACTGGGAAGTGCTGGCGGAACCGATCCAGACCGTGATGCGCCGCTACGGCCTGGAGAAACCCTACGAACAAT